>DAOVZQ010000298.1 GCA_030635025.1 bacterium | reverse complement strand
GCGGGCGGCCAGGTCACGCAGGTAGCTGATCTTCTGATGCGAGAGACCGGCGCCGCGCAGTGTCTCGTCGGGCAGGCCCGGCAATTCCTCCGGCGTCGGATAGGCGGAGCCGGGCGACAAGGCGCGCACGCGGCCCGCAATGGTCGCTGCGGCCTTCACGGAGATCTGCTGGTGCACGAGCGAGGTGACCAGAACATCGTAGGGATCGTCGCTGTCGCCGAAGGCCGGCAGGTAGGGCCCGGCCTTGGCGATCACCCGGCCGAGCTTGCGATCGACGCGGGACAGATGGTCGAGGCCGTCCTGTAGACGTTGGTCGAAAATATTGCCCTCTGCGTGCAGTAATCGGGCCTTGGTGGTGTGACCGTCGCCGGAGGAGTAGCCGCCCAGTCCGCCGCCGGCCGGCAACACACGATGGCACGGCACGAGCAACGGCAGAGGAT
This sequence comes from bacterium, assembly GCA_030635025.1. GTDB lineage: Bacteria > Krumholzibacteriota > Krumholzibacteriia > LZORAL124-64-63 > LZORAL124-64-63 > JAHIYU01. The sequence continues at coordinate 3,910 of DAOVZQ010000298.1, read as the reverse complement.
TGGTCGCCATGGCGCGGCCCACGGCGCGGGCGGCGCCGGGACGACCGATACGGCGGGCCAGTTCACCATAGGTCAGGACCTTTCCAGGCGGGACCCTACGAAGCGCCTTCGCCAGTTTGTGCCCGAACGGCGAAATACGTGACAGGTCCAGGGGTATGTCGATGAGTGTATCCGTTTTTCCCGACATGTGCCGACGCAGACGTACGATCACATCGAGCACCGGCACGGGTGGACGCTTGATTTCCGCACGGTCCGGGCAAGCCGCAGTCAGTTCGGTACGCACGGCATCGGCGCTCTCGCCCGGAGCGACGACTTGGTCGATCCCCTTATGCGTCCAGGCCAGGCCACATGAACCCAGAGGCGTATTGAAGACGGTCCAGGCGGGTATCGTGTCGCGGAACATGGGCTCTCCTTCCGGGTGTCGGCCCATGATCCACGCAAAGCCTGGAATAATCAACTTGCACCCTGCCGCACACCGGGCTAACTGATAGGTTCAGCCAAGGAGATGTTCCGTGCCGCAGCTCACCCTCAAAAACGTAACCCTCGCCTTCGGTGGCCCCCCCGTCCTGGACGGGGTGGACCTGCGCATCGAACGCGGCGATCGCATCTGTCTGCTCGGCCGAAACGGCGAGGGCAAGACGTCCCTGCTGCGCCTGCTCGCCGGCCACGAATCTCCCGACCAGGGCGAAATAATCCGTGAATCCGGACTACGCATCGGTGTGCTGCCCCAGGAATTACACGCGACACTCGAAGGCACGGCCATCGAAGTTGTGGGCGGTTCGACCCACGAGGCGGAACGCGCTCTGACACTTGTGGGGATCGCCCCCGACGCGGACGTGGCCACCCTGTCCACCGGACGTCGTCGTCGTGTACTGCTGGCGCGGGCCGTGGCCGCCGACCCCGACATCCTGCTATTGGACGAGCCCACCAACCACCTGGACATTCCGGCGATCCGTCGCCTGGAGGACTTCCTGCGCCGCTTTCACGGCACCCTGATCTTCGTCACACACGATCGCGACTTCCTGCGGACACAAGCCCGCCGCATCGTCGAACTCGACCGCGGCCGGCTACGCGACTGGTCCTGCGACTACGACACCTTCCTGCGCCGTCGCGACGACGACCTGGCCGCCGAATCCAAACGCAACGCCGAGTTCGACAGGCGCCTCGCCGAGGAAGAAGTGTGGGTTAGACAAGGCGTACGCGAACGCCGCACCCGCAACGAGGGCCGCGTCCGCCGTCTGCTGGCCATGCGCCAGGAACGCCACGCCCGACGCGATAGCCTCGGTACAGCCCGCATGGCACTGCAAGACGCCGAACGGAGCGGCCGCCTGGTGGCCAAAGCCGAGAACGTCACTTTCGGCTACGACGACACCGACGTGATCCGTGACCTGAGCTGCGCGATCCTGCGCGGCGATCGCATCGGCATAGTCGGGCCCAACGGAGCCGGCAAAACGACTCTGCTGCGCCTGCTCCTCGGAGAACTCGCACCCCGGTCCGGAACGATCCGTCTCGGCACGGGTCTCGACACCGCCTATGTCGACCAGCAACGCGAGACCCTCGACCCTACACGTTCGGTTCAGGACAACGTGGCCGACGGCAACGACACCGTGACGATCAACGGCAACCAGATCCACGTCCTGACCTGGCTGCAGCGCTTCCTGTTCACACCCGAACGGGCCCGCTCTCCCCTGGCCCGCCTGTCCGGCGGCGAGCGCAACCGTCTATTGCTGGCCCGTCTGTTCCCGCGGCCGGCGAACCTGCTGGTCCTCGACGAGCCCACTAACGACCTCGACCTCGAGACCCTCGAACTGCTGGAGGAACTGTTGGCCGAGTTCGCCGGCACGATCCTGCTGGTCAGCCACGACCGGGCCTTCCTGGAGAACGTGGTCACCGCCACGCTCGTCTTCACCGGAGACGGCGAGATCGTCGAATCAGCTGGCGGTTGGCGGGACTGGGAAAAGCTCGAACTTGCGGCGGCCTCGCCGAAAAAGATCAAAACACGCAAAGCCAAGCCCCGCGCAGAGCCCAAAAAGAAGCTCAGTTTCAAGGAGGCGCGTGAACTGGAGGCGTTGCCCGCGGAGATCAATACCCTTGAGACTGAAAAAAGTGAATTGGAGTCGCAACTGGCTGATCCGGAGCTCTATAAAACCGGGGGGGACCAAGTGGGCACACTACGCGATCGGCTTGCTGCACTGGAGCCTGAGTTGGAGCGCTTGTATGAGCGCTGGCAGGAGTTGGAATCTATTCGTGAGTTATCCTAGGGGCGTGAGTTCGTCGTAGATTTATGAATAATATGGGCATCGATAGGTTGGGGTATATACGGTTGGTAATGTGTCTGTTTGGGTGGGTATTGCGGGGCGCATAAATTATGCCCGCGACAGCGCGTATGTTGTTATATATTAACTAGTTATGCATTGCATGACGAATGCTTTTAAGCTATATTATGGGCATCGGTAACACTCGTTTCGACCTCCCGCGAAACGCTCGTTTTTGGGGAGGTTTTTTATGTCCGCCAATGAAATTCATGCTCGTCTCGAAGCTGCGCTGAGTGAACTGCAACGGGCTGAAAAGAACGTCGTGCTTCTGTTCGGTGAGATTTTGAGTCGCAAGCTGTATCGGGATCTTGGGTACTCATCGATTCAGGCTTATGCGGCCGAAGCTCTCGGATTCACTCCCAGCAAGACCTCTCAGTTTGTTCGGTTGACAGGGGCGCTTGAAGAGTTGCCTTGTCTGCGTCGGTCGGTTGCGTCCGGTGAGTTGGGGTGGACCAAGGCGCGGGAAGTAGCAAAGGTCGCGACCCCCACAAGCGAAGAGAAGTGGATTGCCGAGGCCGGGCGATCGAGCAGTCGCAGTCTGGAGCAGAAGGTGCGAGCGGTACGGCTACGGGTTCGTCAGGCGCCGCAAGCGGTGGGGCAATCCGCGTTGGACCTGGTCGAGCCATCGGCGGACTCGGCCCCAACGGATATTTAGATCTCGGTGAATACCAAATACACGTCAGAGCAATATATTCGTCGTGAAGCTCTGCTCGAAACGATCCGCAAGCGGGCCGCGCGGAAGGGATCAACGGTACGTGGCCTGGATCGCGCGGAATTGATCCTCGCCGCGTTGAATGATCTGGCGGAGAGGCTCGGCACGGATACGGAAACCGCAGCCGCCCCAAGCTCACCATTTCAGGTGGTAGTTTACACGTGTAAAGTCTGTGGCGCGGCCGAGGTGCGGACGGATCGAGGTGCAAAGCCGGTTTCAGCCGATTTGGTGCAATGCGATGCCATTATCCAGGAAACCGGTCTGCCTAACCGAGCCACAATCCCGCCAAAGAAACGTCGAGAAGCCCTGATCCGCGCCGGACACCGCTGCGAAGCCCCAGGCTGCGAGCGAACCCGCTTCCTCGAGGTTCATCACAAGCGCGCACGATCACAAGGCGGCGGCTACGAGACAACCAACCTTCAGGTGCTATGCTCCGGCTGTCATCAGCTAGCTCATCGTCGGGGGCGATTGCAGCCGATACTCCATCAACATGAGTTAAGAAGGTAACCCACTCCAGGGGTTTCTATCTTCTCAATGGCCTAGTCCACATCTACTCAACACAAGATCCCGACAAGGTGGAGCGGAGCATATTGCTTCACATCATGAAGCAGCCGCGCACTTTCTTCACACTTTCTACTTGACTCCCCCCACAACCTGCCGATAACTTCCATCCATGAAGTAATTGAGTGACATCGCAGGGAGGCGGTCGGTGCGCGAGCAGTTCGACAACATCCTAGCCTCACCTCCCCGCTTGCTGGTGCTGGCGGCTCTCCTTCCGGGGCGCCCCATGAGCTTCATGGAATTGAGAAGTTTGACGGGATTGGCTGACGGCAACTTGCACGTCCAGACCCGTAAGCTCGAAGATGCCGGTATCTTGACCATC
>DAOVZQ010000137.1 GCA_030635025.1 bacterium | reverse complement strand
GAGCCCGGCGCCCTATACGAGATCCGTCACTGGGACGGCTCGATCCACGGCGAGATTCCGCAGGTCGCACACACCAACGCCTACGTGAACCTGATGAACGAGCACCAGGTGGCCATCGGTGAGACCACCTTCGACGGGCGGCTCGAGCTGCAGAACACCGGCGCCATGCTGCACTACTGGACGCTGATGAAGCTGGCTCTGGAGCGATCGCGCACCGCGCGCGAGGCGGTCGAAGTGATCACGTCGCTGGTTGAGGAATACGGCTACCGCAGCACCGGCGAATCGTTCTCGATCTGCGATCCGCGCGAGGTGTGGATTCTGGAGATGATCGGATGCGGGGCCGACGAGATCGGCGCCGTTTGGGTGGCGCGGCGTTTGCCGGACGGGACGGTCAGCGCCCATGCGAACATGGCGCGTATCGGCGAGTTTCCGACCGACGACAAGCACACGCTCTACTCCGAAAACATCTTCGAGGTCGCGATCCGCAACGGCTGGTACGACCGAGACTCGGGTGTGCCTTTCAACTTCCGCAACGTCTACGACCCGGCCACGCCCCAGAAGAAGCGCTACACGTCCACGCGCGTGTGGAGCCTGTTGCGCCGCGCCGCGCCGTCGCTCGACCTGAGCCCCGATTTCCATCGCAGTGTTCCCGGCACGGTCGACTACCCGTTGTGGGTGAGGCCCGACGAGAAGATCGATCTCGCTGGCGTGCGTACTCTCATGCGCGATCACTATGAAGGCACTGATTTCGACATGACCGCCGGCGTCGACGCCGGGCCGTTCGGAAATCCCAATCGCTGGCGACCCATGAGCTTCGAGATGGACGGCGGGCAATTCACGTGGGAACGCCCCATCTCCACCCAGCAAACAGGGTTCTCCATGATCGCCCAGTGTCGGCGCGATCTGCCCGATCCGGTGGGCGGTTGTTTGTGGTACGGCGTCGACGACACCTACACGACCGTTTGGATACCGCTCTATGCGGGCATCACCGACATCCCCGCGTCCTATGCGCGCGGCGGACTCGGCGAGTTCACTTGGGATTCGTCCTGGTGGATCTTCAACCTGGTCGCCAACTACGCCACGCTGAAGTACGACTACATGATCGAGGATATCCGGGCCGTCCAGAGCGAGCTCGAGGACGATCTGATCGCCATGCAGCCGGCGGTGGAGCGCACGGCCCGTGATTTGTACAAGCGTGATCCGGACTTGGCGATCCAGTACCTGACGACCTACTCGGTCTCGACCGGCGAACGCGTTTTCGAACGCTGGCGCGAGCTGGCCGGCGCGCTGATCACCCGCTACAACGACGGCTACGTGCGCACCGAGGGACGAGCTGCCGAGGTGGGGTATCCCGAATCGTGGCTGCGTGACGTGTTGCGTTTGCGGCCCGAGCAGTTCCGACTTCCCGCAGAACAGCCCGATAGTCTGCAAACCGATCTGCCCTACTAGGAGGAGTTCGATGCATCGCATTTTCGTCTTCGTACTGTTGCTGGTTGCCGCCGCCCAAGCCGGCGACATCGTACCCGAGACCACCGACACCGCCGTCCGCATCTATGCCGGCCCCACGTTCTGGACCGGCGATCCGAACATGCCCGAAGCCGCGGCCATCGCCGTCGATCGCGACAACCGCGTGCTCGAGCTCTACGGCGAAGTACCCAAGGATACGCCGTGGGAGATCATCCATCTGCCCGGCGCCCTGGCGTTGCCCGGTCTTCACGATGCGCATCTGCACGTGTCGGGGATCGGCAGGCTGCGCGAGCAGGTGTTGTTGAACGACGCGATCTCGGCGGACGACGCGGCGGCGATGGCGCGGGTCTGGGCGACCGAGCATCCCGAGGCGCAGGTTATCCGTGGCCGCGGTTGGGACCAGAGCCGCTGGTCCGGCGGCGACTTCCCGACATGGCGTGACCTGGAGGGCGTCGCCGAGCGGCCGGTCTATCTGCGCCGCGTGGACGGTCACGCCGCCTGGCTCAACCGCGCCATGCTCGATCTGGCCGGCATCACGCGAGAGACTCCCGATCCCGACGGCGGCCGCATCCTGCGCGATGACGACGGCGATCCCACCGGAATTCTCGTGGACAACGCCATCGATCTGCTGGCCGACGTCCTGCCCAAGCCCACTCTCAAGGAACGCGAACGCTGGTTGCTCGCGGGCCTTAACGCCTGCGCCGACGCCGGCCTGGTCGCCGTCCACGACATGGGCCAGACGCCGATCACCTGCGCGGTGTCGCAGGACCTGGCCGACAAGGGCTTGCTGCCCATCCGGCTATTCGTCTATCTCGAGGGTGGCGACGAAGGGTCGTTGACGGCTTTGCGCACCTACCGCGACACCGACCGTTTCCAGGTGATGGGCATGAAGTACTACGCCGACGGCGCTCTGGGCAGTCGCGGCGCCCTGTTGCTGGATGATTATAGCGACGAGCCGGGCCATCGCGGCCTGGCGGTTACGTCCGGCGCCAAACTGTCCGCCAACGTGGACGAGGTGCACCGACGCGGTTTCCAGTGCGCCATCCATGCCATCGGCGACGGCGGCAACCGCATGGCGCTCGATGCGATCGCCTTCGCCCAGCGCGACGAATCCGCACCGACGCGCCGACACCGCGTGGAGCACGCCCAGGTCGTTCACCCCGACGACTTCGCACGCTTCGTCTCATTGGGCGCGCTGGCGAGCATGCAGCCCACCCACTGTACCAGCGACATGCGCTGGGCCGAGGATCGTTTGGGCGCGGTGCGTGTGAAGGGCGCCTATGCGTGGCGCACCTTCCTCGAACTGGACGTGCCGCTGCCCTTCGGTTCCGACGCGCCGGTCGAAGACTGGAATCCGCTGCCCGGCATCTACGCGGCGGTGACGCGGCAGGACGGGGAGGGCGCACCGACCGGCGGCTGGTATCCCGAGCAGCGGCTGACCTGGCAGGAAGCGGTATACGCTTTCACATACGGCGCGGCCTACGCGGTGGGACGCGAAACCGACCTGGGACGATTGGCCGTGGGGTGCGTCTTCGATTGCACGGTCCTGGCGGCCGATCCGCGCGAGGATGTGCGCGGGTGGTTGGATACGTATGCTGTGGCAGTGTTCGTGGGGGGGCGGCGGATTCGGTAGGGGGGGGATGAATTTGATGTGAAGTGTCGCCTGGGGTCACACGTGTGACCCTGGATTTGATGTGAGATACCGCCGGCATCACCACGTGGTGTAACGCGTAAGGTTGAGGCTCACACCGTGTCATGCGAGTGTTGGGCAAAAAGAAACGGGGGGCCGTCACGGCCCCCCGTTCTCACTCCGACTGCTTGTTCTATCTCACCAAAGTCACCCGTCGCGAAATCGTTCGCTCCCCAGCCACCAGTCGCGCCAGGTAAACTCCCGATGGCGCCGCTCGTCCGTCGTTGTAATCGCCGTGCCATACCGCGGTGTGCGGTCCGGCCGGCAGGTCGGTGTCGACAAGGGTCGCCACCACGCGTCCGTCGAGCGAGTGGATCGTCAAGCCGGCGCGTCCATCCCGCGGCAGCTCGAAGGCGAAGGTGGTCGTGGGGTTGAACGGGTTCGGCCGGTTCGGGTGCAGGACCGGCGCGCTCGGAGTAGCGCCGTCGATCCCGGTGGTCCATTCGACCACGGCCGGTTCACCCTCGTTCCCATTGAAATCCACCGCCGTCACCTTGTAGAACGGTTCGGACGGATCGGCGTCGGGGTCGGTCCAGGTCAGTTGGGGCGTCAGGTGGACCAGCGAACCGGCGTCGATGATGAAGCCCGCCGAGGCGCCACGATAGATGCGGAAATACTGCAGGTCCGCATCGAGGCTCTCGTCCCAGGTGAGCTTGGATCCGCCCGGCACCGGCTCAACCAACAGTCCAGGGGGAACCCCCGGCGCTAAGTTGTCGATGGAGTAGCCGGTGCCGATAGCGGAATCGAAGAACGTGAACGGGTCGGGCGTCTGAGCCCTCACGAAGAACACGCTCCAGAAGGTTTGATAGCTGTTGGAGTCGCCGAGGGTCGGCGCGAGTACGTGATACAGATCCTCGCCATGGGCGGGGGCGATGGACACGAAATCCCATTGGCCCGGGGGCGCGGCCTTGAGTTCGGCGCCCGCGGTCTTGGCGTCGTCGATGCGGCGATAGAGAGCGTAGCCGGTAACATCATAGGTCGTGGCCGGGGCGTCCTCGCCATGGCGCGCCCAGCTCACGCGCACCACGCGGCCCTGGTCGTTGTCAACGTCATCGACCTGGAGGCTGATGCCGTCGATCGAGCCGTCGCAGTCGTTGTCCACACCGTCCCATACGTCGGGAGCGCCGGGGTTGACGTTGGCGTCGCCATCGTCGCAGTCGGTGTTGTCCAGCGACCAGTCGACGCCGGGCGACTGGCAGTACAGCGTACCAGGGTCGCCTTCGTCGCCGTAGCCGTCGCCGTCAAGATCGGCGTACCAGAGCGCGGCCGTCAGGCCGTCGTCGAGCACGCCGTCGCAGTCGTTGTCGTAGCCGTCGCACACGTCGATTGCGGCCGGATGGATCTGCGGATCGTTATCGTCGCAGTCGGTGTCGTTCTCGGCCCATCCCGAACCCGGGGCCGAGCAGTAGATCGTAGGGGATGCTTCGCTGTCGCCGTAGCCGTCGGTGTCCACATCCGGCCAGTACCAGACGCCCGTCATGCCATCGTCGACGATGCCGTTGCAGTCGTTGTCGAGGCCGTCGCAGATATCCACGGCGTCCGGGTGGATCATGGGGTTCAAGTCGTCGCAATCGCCGGGGGTGGGCGCCCAGCCGGACGGCGGCGAGCAGAAGGCCTGTTGTATGCCGGTGTCCCCATAGCCGTCCTGATCCTGGTCTTCGTAGTACGTCGTCGAGCCGGCGGAGCCGGGCTCGTCCACCTGGGCGTCGCAATCGTCGTCGATGCCGTTGCAGATCTCTACGGCTCCCGGATTGACGCTCGGGTCGTTGTCGTCGCAGTCATCGCCATATGGCGACCATCCCATCGGAGGTGCGCACGCATAGACCACGTCGAGCGGTGATCCAAAACCGTCTCCATCGGTGTCCAGATAGAAGGCCACCGCGTCAACGGCGTTCTCGTCGATGATCGCATCGCAGTCGTCGTCGATGCCGTTGCAGAATTCGTCGGCTCCTGGATAGACGTTCGGGTCGGTGTCGTCGCAGTCGCCGTCATATTGCGACCATCCCTCAGGGGGTTCGCACGCATAGATCACGTCGAGCGGTGATCCAAAACCGTCTCCATCGGTGTCCAGATAGAAGGCCACCGCGTCGATGGCGTTCTCGTCGATGATCACATCGCAGTCATCGTCGATGCCGTTGCAGATTTCGTCTGCTCCCGGATTGATATTCGGGTCGGTGTCGTCGCAGTCGTCCCCGTTGTTCACGTAGCCTTGCGGCTGCGAGGGCAGGTCGATTGTTTCCGCGGGATTTCCGAAACCGTCGGCGTCGCTGTCCATATACCATATTTCGGCGGATGCGATCGTCGTGAAGGCGAGAAGCACGATAAAGCAGGCGACGAAAGAACGCGCCGGGTTGGATATGGCCATTACGAGACCTCCGGTTGTGTCCTTCCGGTTCTGCACTCCGGTCGGCGATATTTTGCACGTGATGTATCCCTAGCCATCGGCCGGAATCGGGAAATCTTGACGATCACTTCGTGGGGGACCCGTATGGGGCTTGTCCAGGGGATCCAGTGATGTTAATCTGCATTTCTATGGCTGCTAGTGTATTAGGCATCTTTCGTCTGGACCGGACCCGGCCCATGCCCGGTCTCGAAGACCTATCCGTTATTCCGGTCAGTGACGGCGCCGTCCTGCTGGCCGACGAGAATCTCCTGCTGCTCGGTGCTACGGATGTGGTCATGGCCGAAGTCGACGGCGTCGTGGCTGTATCCTGGGGAACGATAACCGGTAGCCTCGCCACTTTGCCCGATGGCCTGAGCGCCGACGATCCCCGCGCTCTGCTGCATCTTTACGCCGAACTCGGCGAATCCTTCGCTCGCAAGCTCAACGGCCATTTCGTCGTGATGATCTACGACCGGCCCCGTGGAAAACTATTGCTCTTCCAGGACCGCTTCCCCGGCATCGCCACAGCCTATAGGCTCGAGCGCGAGGGGCTGTTGTATTTTTCCGACCGCATCGAACCGCTGGTGCGCGTCTGTCCCGATGAGAGACGCAAACTTGATCGTGTTGCCCTGCACCAGTATCTGGCCGACACCTACATCACCGCTCCGGCGACGATCTACGCCGGCGTGAGGCAGTTGGAGTGCGGCGAACTGGTGCGCGTCGAGGCCAGCGTCGTTACGAGCTCCATCTACGACGACTGGAACAGGCCGGCGACGCGCATCGAAGACGGTCGGCAGGCCTTGGCCGTGTATCGCACCCTGCTCGGCGACTCCATTGGCGAATGGATGGAGCGCGATCCGTCCTGCGGCTTCCTGCTCAGCGGTGGACTCGACTCCAGCGCCATCGTGGCCCTGGCGGCCGGTCGTACCGATCGCGCGCTGCCCACCTGCGGCATCGCCGCGGTGGATTTCCACACCGATGCGCCCTATGCCCGCCGCGTGGCCGAGCGCTACGGCACGGATCATCGGGAGCGTCTGGTAGACGGCCACGAAATCGACGACCTGCCGCGCATCGCCTGGGAGATGGAGAACCCGTTCTACGAACCCGGCATGATCCTGTCCTGGTGCGCCCTGTCGCTGGCGGCCGAGCGTGTGGGATCGGTGATCGGGGGGGAGACGGCCGACCAGCTTTTCGGCGCGAGTGTCACGCCTGTCAGACGCCGCTATTTCGCGCGGAAGAAGTACGGTCCGCTGTTGAAGCCGTGGCTCGGCCTGGTGCGCGGTGTGGCCCGTCTGCCCGTGGCGCGCTCCAACACCTTTGTGCGCAAGGTG
>DAOVZQ010000475.1 GCA_030635025.1 bacterium | reverse complement strand
TGAGGTCCTTCGCCTCATGGCCATGATCCTGCTGCTCAAGCCCCTGGGGCTGTTCACGCAGGTGCTGATGGCCAAATTCTTCGGCGCCGGTCCCCAGTACGACGCCTATGCCCTGGCCATATATATCGTCATGTTCATCGGATCGGTACTCGGCCACGTGTATACAAGCGTCGCCGTTCCCTTCGTGATCAAGCTGCGCGACAAGCTGGATATCCGTGAATTGATGGGATTCCAGAACTCGGTGACGCTCCTGTTCGTGGTGCCGGCTCTGGTCGTCTCGGCGCTGATCTACGCCTGGCCCGCGTCGGTGGTGGACATTGCCGGTCCCGGACTCGACGAAGAGACGCGCGGCTACGCGATCCACATGATACGGCTGCTGGCCTTGCCCGGAATCCTGATCGTCTTCGTGGCCGTCGGCAAGGCGATCCTCAACCTGAACCGCAAGTACCGACTGGCGACGGGCATGCCCATCGTCAACGCCGTGATCATGCTGCTGGCGATTGTTCTGTTGCACGAGAGGATGGGGATCTGGTCGCTGCCCCTGGGCTTCGGAATCTCACAGGTCATGCAGTCGATCTTGTTGTGGGGGAGGGCGCTGGCCTGCGGCAACACGACGTTGACGCGCCCGCATATGCCGGAGGGAACGGCGCGCAAGCTGTGGTCGCTGAGTTGGGCGCTCATGTTGTCCCAGTCGATCCTGCTGCTCTATGGCATCATCGACAAGATGTTCGCTTCGACCCTCGTGTCGGGCAGCATTTCCTCCTTGGCCTATGCGCTTACGATCAAGTCGTTCGTGGTCCAGTTCTTTTCGCTGACACTGGTCACGGTGATGTTCACGAAGCTGTCTGAAATGATAGCCGACAAAGACATTTCGGGCTGTAGCGACTATATCAAGGACAACTTCGGGCGAGTCACGCGCCTCGTTCTGCCGGCGACCCTGGTGCTCTGTATCGCCAGCGAGGAAATGGTTCGCGTGCTTTTCCTGCGTGGCGCCTTTACCGAGGCCGACGCGACGCGTACCACCGGCGTCATCGCCATGTACGTATTGGGGCTACCGGCGATCATTCTCAACGCGATTGTCGGGCGGGTTTTCCATTCCCTGCAGAGGATGAAGGAAAAAATCTGGCTCGCAGTCCAGTTCCTGGTCACCAACGTACTCTTGAACTTCCTGCTCATCGGTTCCATGAAGGTCATGGGCCTGGCCCTGGCGTCGACCATCACCATCTACATCCATTTTATTCTGTCGCTGTGGGTTCTGCATCGATATCACATCGGGCTGCGGGTCGGAGGCTGGGTCTTCGTCTTCGTAAAGAACCACGTCATCGCCGGGATGACCTACTTGTTGTATGTGGTAAGCGGTCTGGGGCCCGCCCTGTCCGGCTGGTCGTTGGCGGGACGGATTCACGGTGACTTGATGATCGGATGCGCCAAGGCCCTTTTCGTCTTCGTGGTCTATGCGCTCCTGTTCTATGTGTGGCATTTCGCCGCGGCCCGCAGGAAGTCCTCATGACACCAAGACTAATATTGCCCTGATGTTCATCATCAAGTACCTTCTTCCGGACGTTAAGGAACCACGGACCGACGGAGCGGGTTCTTCATCTCCGCCTGTGCAGCGACCGGTTGCGCCTGAAACCGAAGAATAGGCCATGTACCACGAGCATTTCGGCTTTTTTACCTCGCCGTTCTCTCTGAGCCCCCACCTGCAGTTTCTCTACAGGTCGAGCGCGTTCGAAGAGACGATGGCCCATCTGGTCTACGGACTGGAGGGCGGCGAGGATATCATCCTCATCACGGGTGAGATCGGCACGGGCAAGACCCTGGCCCTGTACAACCTTTCGCAGCACATTACCAAGACCTACCGGATCGCCCTGATCAACGTGACCCAGATCGATTTCCGCGAGCTGCTCAAGCTGCTGCTGGTGGAACTGGACGTGGAATTTCCGACGACGGCCGATCGCGTCGTTCTGCTGACGGTCCTAAAGAATGAACTCGTGGCCACCATGCGGGGCGGCCAGCGGCTCCTGCTGATCATCGACGAGGCCCAGAATCTCGACGTGCCGACGCTCGAGGGCGTGCGCCTGCTCACGAACCTCGGTCCGCCCGAGGAGCAGGCCCTGCAGGTGGTGCTTTCGGGCCAGCCCGGCCTGCGGAGCAAGGTCAACACGCCGGAACTGGCGCAGGTGCGCCAACGGATTCGGGTCCACTATCACCTCGACAAGTTGGGCCCCCGCGAGACGACCGACTACATCGAGCATCGCGTCAAGGTGGCCGGCTGCGATCGATCCGTCTTCCGCAAGGAGGCGATCGAGCACATCCACGCCCTGAGCGACGGCATTCCCCGACTGGTCAACATGGTGGCCGACCGGGCCCTGCTGGCCGCCTACGTGGACGGCGCCCATGAGGTGCGCAAGGAACACGTGGAGGACGACACCACCCTGGCCAGATCGCCCGCCGGGGAATCGATCGCCGCCGCGGTGGCGGCCCAGGCCTCGGAGTCTCCTCCGATCGCCGGGACGGATACGCCCGAAACGGATCATCCGGTTCTTGAGCAGGAGCCGGAGCCCTCATCGGAGCCTGCGGTCGAAGTCGAGCCGTTCCCGGACTTGGAGCCGGAGACCGAGCCGGATGTTGTGGATGCCATGGCTTCGACACTCGATTGAGAGTGGCGGGAAGACATCACCACAGAAGCAATGGAAGAAAAAACGAAAGTAGAACTTGTATTAACTGGAAAACTAGGCGACGTTGTGCCCGTGTACGTTCCGGAGGGGGTC
>DAOVZQ010000479.1 GCA_030635025.1 bacterium | reverse complement strand
GGGCCCACTGGGCGCGGGCATGGACGAGGTCTATGTCGAGTGCAAGCACGGGCGGCAGCCCATCAAGTATCCGCACGAGGACCTGAAACCCATACTCGAGGAAACCTACGGCGTGATCCTGTACCAGGAGCAGGTCATGCAGATCTCCTCGCTTCTGGGCGGCTTTACCATGGGGCAGGCCGATACCCTGCGTAAGGCCATGGGCAAGAAGAAGCGCGCGATGATGGACGAGTTGCGGGTACTCTTCCTGGACGGGGCGGCCGAGCGCGGCTACGACAAGGCCCTGGCCGAGAAGGTCTACGACGAGATGGCCTTCTTCGCCGAGTACGGCTTCAACAAGAGCCACTCGGCCAGCTACGCGGTCCTGTCGATCCAGACGGCCTGGCTCAAGGCCCACCATCCGGCCGAGTTCATGGCCGCGACCATGACCACCGAGATGAGCAAGTCCGATCGTGTGACCCAGCTCATCGACGAGGTGAAGTGCCTGGGCCTGACCATCAATCCGCCGAACGTGAACAACCCCTGCAGCGAATTCGACGTGCGTGACGGCGAGGTGTTCTTCGGCATGGGGGCCGTGAAGAACGTGGGGTCGAAGGCGATCGAGGAGATCTCGGCCGTACGCGAGCGCCGAGAGGGTGATTTCTCCGATCTTTTCGAGTTCTGCGAAGAAGTCGATTTGTCCGCCGTGAATCGAAAAGTGATCGAGAGCCTCATTCACGCCGGCGCCATGGATGATCTGGGCGGGCATCGGCGGCAGAAGGTCGTCAGTCTCGACCGGGCCGTGCAGTACGGCAATCGCGTGGCGCGGGAAAAGGCATCGGGACAGGTCTCGTTGTTCGGTGCCACGGCCGAGGCTGAGGTCAAGCCGGTCCTGGGGGACTGCTCACCCCACGACCCCCTGGATGAGCTGAGCCTCGAGCGTGCGGCTGTAGGGTTCTTTCTCTCCGGTCATCCCTTCCACGAGTATCGAGAATTCATGGACAGCCTGCCTGTCGCCACGACCCGGCGCGCGTCGCGTCTGGGGGATGGCGCCTGGGTCGACCTGGCCGGCGTGATCACGTCCTTCAGCGAAGCCCGCGACCGCAACAAGCGCCTCTATGCCCGGTGTCACTTCGAAGACAAACGCGGCCTGATCGAAATGACGGCCTATGCCAGCCTGTACGAGCGTGCAGCCGAACAGATCAAGAGCGATTCCATTCTTATCATCGGCGGCCGAGTGCGGGTCAAGGCCGACGGCGTACGCGAGATCATCGCCGATCGTGTGGCGACCGTAGACGAAGCCATGCGTGACTGGACGGCGGAGGTCCTGCTGGGGATCGATCTCGACGGGGCCGGTCCGGAAGCCACGTCCGCGCTGGAAGATCTGGTGTGCAGCGATGAGGCGATGCCGGTGGTCATCCCGGATGACACAGGCGAAACCGGCGAGGCCTCACCGCCCCGGTCCATCCCCCTGATGGTCGAGGTCCTTCGCGGCGGCAAGAGCTGGCTACTCCGTTCCAAATCCCGCCAGGTGGTTTTGTCCCTGAAGGCTTTACGCCGCATGCGGGATTTGCCGGGCGTCTCGTCGATTCGCATCCGATGCGGTCTTCCCGCCCCCAAGCCCCGGCAGCGTAAAGGCGGCTTCCACAAGCGCTCGGCCGGCGGTTGATTCCGACCCTGTGAGCGACCCCCGTCCTTGACACCGGTACCAACCGCCGGATAGATTAGTCCCCTTCTATAAGGGTTATATGGCGGCACGGGAATGGGCCGGCGCCACACAGGGGAGTGACAGCGGGCGATGAACTTGAAAAAGACACCTTGGCTCGACTTCGAGAAACCCATTGTCGAGTTGGAAGAGCGTATCCGTACGCTCGAGGACTCGGCTTCACTGCGGGGACTGGACGTGACCGACGAGGTCCAGCGGCTGCGCACCCGAGTGGAATCACTGGGCCGCGAGATATTCGAGAAGCTCGATCCGTGGCAGCGCGTCCAGCTGGCACGTCATCCTCGGCGCCCCACGACCAACCATTACATCGACCACGTCTTCGACGACTTCATCGAGTTGCACGGCGATCGCAACTTTCGCGATGATCCGTCCCTGGTCTGCGGACTGGCTTGGCTGGGCGATCGGGCCGTGACGGTCATCGGGCATCAGAAGGGCCGCGACACCAAGTCGAACATCTATCGCAATTTCGGCATGGCCCATCCGGAAGGCTATCGCAAGGCTTTGCGCATCATGGAGCAGTCCGCCCGCTTCGGCCGTCCCATCATTACCTTCATCGACACGCCCGGTGCCTACCCCGGCATTGGCGCGGAAGAGCGCGGACAGGGGGAGGCCATCGCCCGCAACCTGCGCGAGATGGCGGCGCTGCGCGTGCCGATCATCGTTTTCGTGACGGGTGAGGGGGGCTCCGGCGGAGCTCTGGCCATCGGTGTCGGCGACCGCGTGTACATGCTGGAGAATGCCATCTACTCGGTGATCAGCCCCGAAGGGTGCGCGGCCATCCTGTGGCGCGACCGGGCCAAGGGGCCCGACGCGGCCCGCGCCATGAAGATCACGGCCAAGGACGCCATGAAGCTGGGCGCCATCGACGCCATCCTGCCCGAGCCGATCGGGGGCGCCCACCGCGACTACGCAGCCGGCTCAGCGACCAACCGGGAACGGAGTCGGGAGGAGCTGACCGAGATGGACTCGATGAGCAGGCAGGGTCTCTTGAGCGTCTCTCTGAAGAGATGCGTTGCTGTGGGC
>DAOVZQ010000328.1 GCA_030635025.1 bacterium | reverse complement strand
GCCTGCAAGCGCAGCAAGGAAGAACCGTTTTGCGACGGGGCTCATCGGTTGTATGACGAAGGGAGTCAGTTATGAACACTTTCAAGACACGCATGCCCCTGTTGACACTGGCGCTGCTGCTTCTAGCCGTGGGGGCGAACGCCGCCACCTACGCCATCGACACCGGCCATTCCAACGTCTCATTCAAGGTGCGCCACATGATGGTCAGCAAGGTGGCCGGAAACTTCAACACCTTCTCCGGTACGGTCGAGTTCACCGAGGGCGCCGTGCAGGACTGGTCGGTCGAGGCCGTTATCGACATGGCGTCGATCAATACCAACGACGAGAAGCGCGACGAACACCTGGTTTCGCCCGACTTCTTTAACGTGGAGAAGTATCCCGAGATGACCTTCGTCACGAAGGGCGTCAAGGTCGACGGTGACGACTACGTTCTCATGGGCGACCTGACCCTGATGGGGGTTACCAAGCCCGTCGAGTTGGCGCTCGAGTTCAACGGCGAGATCGACGATCCGTGGGGCAACACCCGCGCCGGTTTCTCGGCCGAGGGCAAGATCGATCGTCGCGACTTCGGCATGAGTTGGAACAAGACCATGGACAAGGGCGGCGTCGTGGTCGGCAACGACGTCTCCATCTCACTCGAGATCGAGGCGATCAAGCAGTAGCGTCGATCGGATGACATGAGGAAGGGGCGGGCCACGGAGGGCCCGCCCCTTTTTCGTGTTCGGCGGTCGGATCAGCGCACCATGAGGATGCGGCTGACCGTCGACAGGTCGCCGGCGCGGGCCCGCACGAAGTACACGCCCGAGGCGACTCCGCGTCCGGTCTTGTCGCGGCCGTCCCAGCTCAACACGTGGGCTCCGGCGGCGCGTTCACCGTCGAGGAGCGTCCGCACGGCCTGGCCGCGCGCGTTGAAGACGGTGACCGACAGGTCGGACGAACGCGGCAGGTTCAGGGACAAGCGCACGTTTTGGCCACCGGTGCCGTCGAGACGTCTCAGGTCCAGGCCGAGGGCCAGGTCGTAGACGTCGGTAAGATCATCGACAATGAAGCTGCGGACGTCGCCCAACAGGCCCCAGGCCTCGGTGTCGGCCGCAAAAGCCCTCCACCAGTAGGTCTCGGCCACAGTCAGTCCGGTGGGGAAGACCTGCGCCTGGGCGCCGATCGCCGCCACGTCCTCCACGGCGAAGACCACGGTCGTGAGGTCGGGCGAATCGTAGATCCGGAACCCGTAGGTGACCGGGTCGCCCTCGGGGTCGGTGACCGTTCCGCAGGTCAGATTCAGGGTGTCGACCATGGGGTAGGCGCCGTCCAGGGGCCAGAGCAGCGCCGGAGCCGCGGGGAGCTGGTTCGACGAGCCGATCCCTTCGATCACCACGTCGTCCACGTACCAGCCGTCGGTGGTTACCGAGTAGTCCGTGCTCAACAGGAAGCGGATGAGAACGGAGTCGCCGATGTGATCGGCCAAGTCGATCGACACTTCGGTCCAGGACGTTTGCAGGCCCGTGTAGGAGGCGAGGGTGTTCCAGCCGCCGCCGTCGACGGAGATCTGGACGTAACCGTAATCCCAGCCGTCCTCGATGTCGAAGCGGTGCCAGAAGGTGAGCGTGCCGCCGGCGGGCAGCGCAACGCCCGCGGCGATGGTGGCCGAGGTTTCGGTCTGGTCCACATAGCTGCCGACCGGTGAGTCGGTCAATGAGGACGAGGTCGAGTGGCTTTGGGCGGCGGTCAGATCCCACGTACCGGTCGTGGTCCACTGGGTGAAGGCGCCTTCGAAATCGTCCGCGAAGAGGATCTGCGCCGAGCCGGCGGGATAGGTCAGTTTGTGATCCACCGAGCCGCCGTCCCAGGTGATCTGCACCAGGACCGGCAGGGGCCGGCCGTCGGGACAGGCCGGGTCGAGCGAGGCGGAGAAAGGCGCGCTGGTCAGGTCGAGCGTGGCCATGGCGGCCAGAGAGCCCACCGCGCGGGAGATCTCGTGCAGCTGCAGGTAGGGGTCGGGCGTCGACAGGGTGACGGTGATGTTCGTTGCGTCGACGGTCACGCCCATGTTCTCGAGCGAAAAGGCGAGGCCGGCTGTTTCGCCCGGATCGAGGCTGCCGTTACCGTCGCCGCCGACCACTGAAGCGGCTTCGGCCCGCACGAAGTCGCCGGCGCACATGATCTGGTAGAGCGAAGGCCAGAGGTTGTCGTGGAAGAGCGCATCGCGACGGCTCTCGTCGGGCCAGAAGCCGTCGTTGCTGCTACCGATCTCGCTGGTGAGGGCGAAGCATACGGGATGCCCGCTGGTCTCGCCGTAGATCCAGTCGGTCGTGCTGCCGTTGACCTCGTAGAGAAGGTCGGGGGCCTGGCCGGTGGCGTAGCCGTTGTACCGGGTCATGATGTCGGCCATGTGCACGAAGAGGTCGCTGTCGGGCGTGTCGGTCGTTGTGTAGCCCCAGGGATACAGGGTCAGGTTGCTGTAGGTATGAAAGCTCTGCGAGGTCACGAAGGCGTGGGCGTCGACCAGGGCCATCAGGGCCTGCACCTCCGGCTCGCTGCCCGCCGACGGGCCTCGGTACACGTCGCTGCTCGGATCGGTGCTGCTGCCGGGACCCACCCACTCGAAGGGGTAGTTGCGGTTGGGGTCGACGCCAAAGCTGCCGTCGCCGTTGTCACGCCGGTTCTTGCGCCACATGCCTCCGCCGGTGGGGTCGGTGGTCTCGTTGTAGACGATTCCGTCGGGGTTGACGATAGGCACCAGGTAGATCTCGCGGTTGTCGAGGAGCCAGGTGATCTCGGGGTCGCTGCCGTATTCGGATCCCAGGTGATCGATGAGCATGAGCACCATTTCCGAAGCCATGATTTCGCGGGCGTGATGCATGCCGTCGAAGAGGATTTCGGGTTCGTTCGCCTCGTCGACTTCGGGATTGTCCGACACGCGGACACACCAGATGTCGCGGCCTTCGCCGGAGGTGCCCAGACTCCACTTGGCGCTGACCACGTCGGGGTAGTCGATGTGCATCTGGTCGAGCCAGTCGCCGGCTTCGCTGTAGGTGTGGAAGAGACCGAAGTTGAGTCCCTTGGCGCGTGAGGCGTAGTAGGCGGCGAGATCGTCATGGAGGATGTCGTAGCCCAGGTTCGCACTGTAGAGCCAGGCCATATCGCGGTCGCGGGCCACGATGTCCACATGGCTGTCCGGCTTGTAGTAGGCGATGTCCAGGTCGGGGTTCGCGCGTAGCGTCGCCACGACGGACGGCGAGTCCAGCTTGACGCGGACCAGGGAATATTTGTCGGCGCTCACGGCCATGGCCGACGCGCCGACGAGAGAGATAACCATAAGCGCGGCCGCGAACAAGACGGGCGCGTTGCAGACATGGGCGATGCGTTTCATTCCTGCCTCCGGGCAATGGAAATCGCGTGCTTTGCTGGGCTGTCATGGCGGGGCTATCAGTATACCATAATAAGGTGTTGAGAACCATATACATGAACGCGCCCGCTCCATATGGAGCGGGCGCGTCGTCATTGCAAACCGCCGAACCTACTTCTTCTTGGTCTTCGCCTTCCGCGCGGCCGCGCGGGTCAGCTTCTTGACCTCGTTGCAGGTATTGCGCACGGCGCTCACCGAGTGCTTGAAGAGCTTCTTCTCGTCGGGCGTCATCTTGACCTTGATGATCTTTTCGATGCCGTCCTTGCCCACGACGCAGGGGACACCCACGTACAGGCCCTTCACACCGTATTCACCCTCGAGCAGGGCGCAGACGGGGATGATCTTCTTTTTGTCGAAGATAATGGCTTCCAGCATTTCCAGAGCCGACCAGGCCGGGCTCACAAATGCCGAGCCGGTGCCCAGCAGACCAACGACCTCGCCGCCCGCCTTGCGGGTGCGTGCCTCGATCTTCTTCAGGGCGCCCGCATTCACGAACTGCTCTACAGGCATGCCCGCCACGCGGCAGCAGCTGCGGATGGGGACCATCGTGTCGCCGTGGCCGCCGAGGACCATGGCTTCGACGTTCTCCACGGACACGCCGGCTTCCTTCGCCACGAAGTAGCGGTAGCGCGCCGAGTCGAGCACACCGGCCGTGCCGAACAGCTTGTTCTTGGGCAGGTCGAGCTGCTGGCTC
>DAOVZQ010000412.1 GCA_030635025.1 bacterium | reverse complement strand
CCATGCACGATTCCTATCTCTTACTGGCCTACGGCTTCGACGGCATTCGCATCCTGCGCGTGAACAACCCCGCCTCACCGTTGCTGATCTCGACCCTCGACACCGAAGGCTTCAGCCAGGGCATCGACGTCCAGGGCGACCTGGTGGCCGTGGCCGATGGCGCCTCCGGCGTGCGCCTGCTGCAAATCGACGACCCTGCGTCGCCCATCGAAGTGGGCCAGTACGACACGAAGGGGACAGCCGCCGGCGTCGACATCGAGGGGGACCATCTGTTTGTGGCCTCGTATCCGTACGGCGTCATCGTCCTGGACATCGCCGATCCGACCGAACCCATATACGCAGGAATCTTCGACACCGCCGGCACGTCCCAGACGGTCACCGTGAGGCAGGACAGGGTCTACCTGGTGGACATGGAGGACGGACTGTGGATTCTGAATCACGACCAGGTTACGAGTGTGGACGAACCCGGCGTGTTGCCGTCGCCCCTGCGCCTGTCGGCCTTCCCGAACCCTTTCAATCCCCAGACGCGGTTCTCCTTTTCCCTGCCCGTCCCCGGTTATGTGGAGTTGGAAATCTACACGCCGGCGGGTCGTCGTGTGGCGCGACCGTTCGGCGACATCCTGCCCGCCGGTCCGCACGCCTTGACCTGGAGGGGTGTTGACGACAACGGCCGCCCGTTGCCGAGCGGCGTTTATCTGGCACGTTTGAAGTCGGGTGGCTTGACGGACCTGAGCAAGATCACGCTCGTCCGCTGATCGTGACGAGCCGAGGATCAGGCCGTCTCGTCGGACTGCCAGTCGTCGGACAGGATCATGTCGAGTATTCGTTCCAGTCCGAGCTGATCGGCCTCTCCGAAAGCGTCCGGGTCCGTGGAGTCCACGTCCAGCACGCCGACCACGCCGCCTGCCGTGTCCCTCAGCGGCACCACGATCTCGCTTCGTGAACGGGAATCACAGGCTACGTGACCGGGGAAGGCTTCCACATCCGGCACGATCACGGTCTCCGCTCGCTCCACGCCCGCCCAGCACACGCCCTCGGACTCCTTGAGAACCGCACAGGCCAGCGGTCCCTGGTAAGGGCCCACGAGCAGTTCGTTATCCGACAGCAGATAGAAACCGGTCCAGAAGAAGTGGGGCATCTTGTGGTGGAGCACGGCGACCGCCGTGGCCATGCGCGCCAGGGGGTCGTCGGTTTTCAGGTAGAGTTCGGCCAGTTGGTCGGCGATGCGCGAGTAGCGTCCCGCCAGGGCCGTGTCCGTGTTGCGTGTCATTGTCACCTTTCCGGTTTGGACGTCGCCCGCCCGCTAACGCATGATTTGCCAGAAGGCCGCCAGGTTCATCAACAGCGCTATGCCCATGTGGATGGCGGTGCCGCCCAGGATGCAGCGGCTCCGGTAGGCGATCACACCCAGGATATAGCCGCCGAACACCGAACCCAGGGCCTCGGGCATGGGCTTGCCGAAATGCCAGACGGCGTAGAGGCAGACCATGGGCAGGATGGCGCCGCGTCCGAGCCAGCGGACCAGTCCGATCACCAGGAAACCGCGGAAGAACACCTCCACGCCCACGAAACGCAACGCGTAGCAGATCTCGTGAACACCGTAGGTCAGGGCGGTCGGCCAGCCCGTCATCGACTCAACCAGGCCGGGCCTGTAGATGGGGTACATGTTCAGGAAGGCCGGCTGGAACGAGGCCCAGAAGATGGGCGGCACCATGATCAGCAGCATCAGGGCATACGGTCGCCAGGTGAAGCTGCGGCGCGAGAAGCCGTAGAGGTCGGGCTGTTCGCGATCCCAGATCCGGCGGGCGATCATGAGCGGTGCGATGAAGGCCACCGCGCGCACGAGATTGATCAGGCATTTGTTCAGGTACCAGCTCACCGTTCGCGACAGATCCAGATCCGCAATCAGCCCCGGCGAATGGGCGATGGCGCTCCGGTTCAGGGCCAGCAGCAGCAGCGCCAGCACGCCGACCAGCCAGAAGCGTCGATCGCGGGGGAGGGGGGACCGTGTCAGACGAGCCTGCAGCAGCAGGGCCCCGAAGTAGGGGACCGCATAGAACGCCAGGTACATGGGGATCTCGATCCAGGTCCCCGGATGGGCGTTCATTATCGTCCGCTTGAAGTCGGTCGTGTAGTTGTAGACGAAAGCCGCGGCCAGCAGAGCCCCCAGCAGCAGATGAAGGCCGATATGGACGTGTTGACGCAGGTGGTCTCTCAGGTATCCGATGATGTCGCGCATGATCTCCCCTGGCAACGGGTTATCGAGTTGGATCCAGGGAAGCACATCCGTCCCGGAAAGGGAAGAATAGCCCGCCCCCCTTGTTTCGGCACCTCAAAATACGCTAAGATGCCGAAAGCTGAAAAAGCGACATCACTTTCGGGGGTCATCTTTGTCTGTAAGATGCGTGATGTGCTCAAACAATCGGAAAGGAGTGCCAACCATGCATGCGGTCGTCCGGAGGGACGCCGCGCCAACTCAACCAAGGGGGGTTGATTCATGTCCCGCTCACGTGTTCCCGTACTCGCACTGCTGGTCCTGTTACTGGCGGTACCTACACTCGCGGATTGGGATCCCACCATTCCCGCCAAATGGCTCCAGGAGCCCGACCTCAGTCCCACAGGCATCGACATTAATTGCTCACCCAATGTCGGTGACTACATCCTGGCCGATGACTTCCAATGCACCGAGACCGGCCTGATCACCGGCATCCACATCTGGGGGTCCTGGCTCCAGGATCAGTTACCCATGCAGGACTGGCCCGAAGGGGTCACGTTCACCCTGAGCCTTCACGCCGACATCCCGGCCAGCATGAATCCCGACGGGTACAGCATGCCCGGCGAGACGCTCTGGTTGCACACTTTCCAGCCCGGCACGTTCGTTGCCAGGATATGGGAAGAGGGAATCCTGGAAGGCTGGATGAATCCGCCCGACGATTACATTTTTCCCGGCGATACGGTCTGCTGGCAGTACAACTTCCAGATTCCGCCGGAGGAGGCCTTCCTTCAGGAGGGTACACTCGACAATCCCATCGTCTACTGGCTCGACGTTAAGGCGATCGTCGAGGACGACACCGCCATCTTCGGCTGGAAGACGTCGCTTCAGCACTGGAACGACGACGCGGTCTTCGGCCACGGCAGCGAGCCGTATCCCGGCCCCTGGTTCGAACTGGTCTACCCGCCCATGCACGAGATGGCCGGCCAGTCCATCGATCTGGCCTTCGTGTTGACCGGTGAACCTCAGCAGGAGGAACTGGACTTCGGTGACGCGCCCGATGCGGTCGGCGCCCTGGGTTATCCCACGCTGCT
>DAOVZQ010000287.1 GCA_030635025.1 bacterium | reverse complement strand
CGCCACGGGCCTCGGGACCGTAGGACTGGCTCTGTGTGGCGTTCATGTCGTCGTAGATGGCCGCCGCCTCGGCGAGCACCTTGCCGGCGAGCACCAGTCCCTGGCCACCCTCGCCGCTCAACCGAACTTCGTATCGGAAACTCATGCCGATCCTCCCAGCTTTGCGATGAGCTTGGCGTATTCAGCCGTGTACTCGGGCTTGTCGACGTCGGTGAGAACGCCGGTGACGATCTTGTCTTCCAGCTCGACCTCCGACATGGTGGCCGCCTTCTTGACCGGCACCGACTGGTCGCGCAGTTCGTCGTACATTTCGACCGGAGACTTCATCTTGTTGCGCCGGCCGAAAACCGTGGGACAAGGCGACATCGCCTCGATGACCGACAGCCCCTTCTTGAGCAACCCCTTCTCGATGTACTTCGAGAGCTGGACGGCGCCGTAGGCGGTGCCGCGCGCCACGAAGGACGCACCCGCGGCCTGGGCCAGGCCGCTGATGTTGAACGGAGCCTCGACATTACCGAACGACGCTGTGCTGGCCTTCTTGCCGCGGGGCGTCGTGGGGCTCACCTGACCACCGGTCATGCCGTAGATGGTGTTGTTCAGCAGGACGACCGTCAGGTCGATGTTCCGCCGTGCCGCGTGGATGAAGTGGTTGCCGCCGATGGCGGTGGCGTCGCCGTCGCCGGTGATGACGATGACATGCAGGTCGGGATTGGCCATCTTCACGCCGGTCGCGAAGGGAATGGCCCGGCCGTGGGTCGTGTGCAGGGTGTTCATGTCGACATACCCCGGCATACGGCTCGAGCAACCGATACCCGAGACCATGACCGTATCGTTCTGGTCCCAGCCCACGCGCCCAACGGCTCGCAGGATCGCCTTCATGATGATGCCGTGTCCACAACCCGCGCACCAGATGAGGGGAAATTTCTTCTCACGCAGAAAAGTGGTGTAGTCGAAGTTGTCCATCACTGCACCGCCTTTTCGATGGCCGCCAGGATTTCGATCGGGCTGATCGGTTCACCGTTGATCTTGTTCACCTTGACCACCTCGGCCTTGCCTCGGACCGCCCATTCGATTTCGTGGGCGACCTGGCCGAGATTCATCTCCGGCACGACGATCTTTTTGACCGCCTCGCCCATGGCGAGAACCTCGCGATCGGGGAACGGCCACATGGTGCGTGGTCGCAGGAAGCTCACCTTGATGCCCTTTTCCTGGGCCATCAACATGGCCCGCTTGGCCGAGCGCGCGGTGGAACCGTAGGCGAAGACACCGATCTCGGCATCCGCGTCACCGGCGGTCTCCACCTCGATGATGTCGTCCCTGTAACGCTCCAGCTTGCGGTTGATCCGCAGCATCTGCTTCTCGATCTCGACCGGGTCGTTGGTCGGGAACCCCGTCTGGTCGTGGCAGAGGCCGGTGACGTGGAAGCGGTATCCCGTCCCGAAGGACGCCATCTCGGGAATGTCGCTCTCGGTGTGCTTATAGGGAAGATACTCGTCGGGCGACACGGTCGGCTTCTGCCGCTCGTAGATCTTGACCTCGGCCGGATCCGGGAGCGTGATCTTTTCGCTGATGTGCCCCACGGTCTCGTCCATGAGCAGGATGACCGGAATCCGGTACTTCTCGGTGAGGTGGAAAGCGCGGATCGTAAGCTCGACGGTCTCGGCCACGCTCTGCGGCACCAGCACGATGATGGGATGGTCGCCGTGGGTCCCCCAACGGGCCTGCATCACATCCGACTGCTGGGGCATGGTCGGCAGGCCGGTGCTCGGTCCGCCGCGCATCACGTTGACGATAACGCACGGAACCTCGGTGAGGCAGGCGTAACCGATGTTCTCCTGCTTCAGCGAGAACCCGGGACCGCTGGTGGCGGTCATGGACTTGGCGCCGGCGAGGGAGGCTCCGATCACGGATCCCATCGCGGCGATCTCATCCTCCATCTGGATGAACTTGCCGCCGCTGGCGGGGAGCTTTGTCGACAGCTCCTCCGCGATCTCCGAAGACGGTGTGATGGGATACCCCCCGAAAAATTTGAGGCCGGCCGCAAGCGCCGCCTCGGCGCATGCTTCGTTGCCGGTCATCACCCGGACTCTGGGATTTCTCTTAGTAACAGGCATCGGCCACGATCCTTTCAGCGCTCATTTGACGGTGATGGCATAATCGGGGCAACGGTAGTCGCAGAGTTGGCAACGGTTGCAGTCGTCGAGATTGACCACTACCGCGATACCGTTCTCAAGCGCCAGAACATCCTGGGGACAATACTCGATACAGATGGAGCAGCCCTTGCACCATTCAGCGTTGATCTCGATCACGGGAGGGGCTTCATTGTCTTTTGTCTTGCTCAAGAGAGCCTCCTGTCGAAGCCGTCGGGCGGGAAGGCAAAATCCGGTTATTGAAAAAGCCTACACTTTCGTAATATGTGTCCTGGACTGATCTTGATCAAGCAAGACAAGGCTATTTACACGCTGAAAATACACCCCAAAAAGGACCGTCTGACTCCGGTTCGAAAACCGTAGGCTCGACGGCCCGGGCGGGTCGTTGACATGAAGGGTCGATGGAGATCCGCCGTTAGCGGTAGAGGCTCTTGACCTCACCCCAGGTCTTATCCTCGGCCGGCGTGATGCCTAGGGGGACAATCCGCACCGAACACCCCGACAGGAACTCCGTTTCCTCACCGCAGAATTCCGCGGCCGACATGGCGGCGGCGCCCAACAGGAAAGATCCGGCAGGTTCGTAGAGCCAGGTGAACGTGAGCGTGGCGAGGGTGATGATATCCGCATCGATACACACCGGCGCGCTGGTATGGACACCGACGATCGGCTCCCCCTCGTGAACGAGGGATTCGGAGTGGAGCACCGATTCGATCATGAAGGCGGGTGATCCGCCGCAACAGGCCTGCAGGACGGCCCAATTGACGGACGAGAAATCCTTGGTCAGGGGCTCGACTGCTCCGGGACCTGCAATGATCACGTAGAGCTGGAACTCCTGATCGAAATCGACCTCGATCTCGTCGACATAGCTGTCGGGGGATGCCGACAGACCCAATACGCTGAATTCACCCTCGGCGACGGCCGGACCGACGGACAGGGTGAGCGTCAAGACCGTGGCGAGCACGATCGATAAGACGGTATGGCGATGACGTGACATTGTGCTTCTTTCGGGTCGGTTCGGGGGCCGACGCGGATCGGTTCAGGCGAACTCTCAATCCACGACAATAAAAGTATACTTTTCCCGTCCTGCAAGGATTCGGCATATCTGCGGGCAGACATGACGTCAATCTCGGGAGCTCTCAAAAAAGAATGCGGCCTGATCGCCGGCCCCACGCGCGTTCAGTTCGACGGCGCGCCGCTCGAATTCCGCCAACTGCCCGGGGCCGAACAGGGGCTGGTCGGGATCAGACGCGATCGAGGCGGGATCACGCAGGGGCACGTCGCGACGATACTGCTCACTGCCCCAGAACTGGAAACCCGTCGAATCGTGCAACAGACGACAGCGCGTGAAGTCCGTGTCCCCGGCCAGACGGTCCAGGCTGCGACTCGTATGCAGATAGAGATGTCGTGGCGCGTCCAGCTGCACCCAATCGGCGCCGTACTCCTTCCAGGCCAGGCTGTCGGCCACCGGTACCCGGATCAACAGCCAGCCTCCCGGGCGCACGAGCCTTTGCAGATGGGCGAAAACGTCCTGCTGGTCGGGCATGTGTTCCAGGGAATGATGCAACATGACGAGATCGAAGGCGCCGTCCTGCGCGGCCAGGTCACGCCGATGAATGCGCAGCCCGCCGCCGAGATCGATATCCTCCGCGATGAAGGGATCCACGCCCTGCAGATTACGAAAGCCGTCGCGCCGCATCTCGCGCAGCAGCTCCCCGGCCCCACAGCCCACATCCAGGACGGTGGCGTCGAAATCCAATCCCATGAAGGCCATCCATTCGAGATGCGGCGGTGCATGGAATCGACGCAGGAGCAAGGAGCCCAACATGTCGTCGCCGTATAACCGCGCACGCGCCATCCGGCGCTTGAGCCCGTCCTTCAGCCAGGCCAGACGGCCGCTCCGCCCCGACGCGTAGGAGTAGTAGTCCGATGGATAGAAGGGAGCCGGATCGCTGGGCGGATCGACGAGCTGCAGACAGCCGCAGTCGTCGCACTCCAGGTATGTGAAGACATCGCGTAAACCAAACATCATCTCGCGGGCCTGATGCAACCGGTTACCCGACTCATTGCCGCAGATCGCGCAGGCACCGCTCATGATTCACCCTCCAGGATCTCGCAGGCCCGTGCGAGATCGGCGGCGGTGGTCACTTTCCAGTTGGCCTGCTCCCCCAGGACGATCACCGGCGGGTCGTCGTGGGCGGCGAGCAGTCCGCCGTCGTCCGTGTACGACTCGTCTTGCTCGGCGGCCCAGGCATGAACGTCGTGCAACAACGACCAGCGGAAGACCTGCGGCGTCTG
>DAOVZQ010000094.1 GCA_030635025.1 bacterium | reverse complement strand
TGCTGATGGACGAGCGGGAGAACGACCACTATCAGGCCTCGGTGTCCCATCAAGGGCATCGCCTCTATTTCAACCGTACCGAACACCTGATGGACAACAACCTGCGCACCAGCGCCAACATGTCCATCATGAGAACGGACGCCACCAACACCATGTTCGGCGTGGTCGGCGACGACTACGAGGTCTACGCCCGCAACTGGGACGCCGACAACACCATCACGCCAGCAGCCAACCCGGCTATGCGCATCGACAACCCCATGCTGCCCGACGTCTGGCGCACGTACGCGTCGGTGCGTCACGACTTCGATGACGCCCTGCCGATCGAGCTCTCGGTACGCGCTGGGTTCGCCCGCACGTCGGTCGGCGACGAGACCCAGATGGACAAGTACCGCGTCCTGTACCCGCACGCCAAAAAGACCGGTTGGTCAATGCCCTTCGGCGCGACGGCTTCGCACGCGCTGGAGATGGGCGGAACATCTTTGGGTCTGTCGACCGAGGTCTCTTCAGAAGCCCCGAGCATCGAGCAGCTCTACATCGCCGTCAGGAAACCGATGGGCAAGCCGACCTGGCTGGGCAACCCGGAGTTGAAGAACCCCGTGCGCGCCACGGTCAGGGCGGGCCTGCAACGGTCCCGTCTGCAACTGGAAGTCTTTACAACACGGGTCTGGAACTATCCGGACCTGACCCGGCGAGCGATCGGTGCCGCCATGTACCAGACCTACGAGGGCGTGGAGGCCCTGATGGCCGGCGCGAGCCTGAACACCTCGTGGCGTTACGTGGACGCGGGCGTCAACTGGAACTGGGGAGAGCGGACGGAGGATCACAGTCCCCTGGCCGAAGTGCAGCCGCTCGTCTTCAGCCTGACGGTTCGCACGCCGCATGTCGGTGCTTTTCACGGCCGCATCCTCTACGAGCATGCGACCGGTCAGGATCGAGTGGATGCGGACATGGGAGAGATCACGACCCACGCCTGGGACCGGTTCGATCTGGCCCTGGTCACCGAGACCGAACGGGCCCGTCTCACGCTGGAAGTACATAACCTCTTCAACGAGCTATATACGCAGCACCTGTCGTACCTGCGGAATCCGTTCTCTGCGGGGTTACGCGTCTTCGAACCGGGGCGCACGGTACGCCTCGTGACGACGTTCGAATTCTAGGCCGGTGAATCGAAGCCAGAGCCGCCAGGGTCGAAACGACCGTGGCGGCTCTCGTCGTATCAGGAGTAGTCGCCGCGTTTGAAGATCCAGAACCCAAGGCTGGCGGTGCCTGCACCGATGACGATCGGATAGGTCATGGCCCAGACCAGATAACCGGTGCGGCCGAAATTATCCAGGATCACGTAGGCGGCGGGGCCCAACAGCACGAGTTGAGGGTCGAAGAGCAGCATCGCTGCGGTGCGGAAGGACTGCATGGGATTGGCCAATGAGATCGCGATCGCGGTTTCCGCCGGCAGGCCCTCCTTGATCAGCGCGCCCAGCAGGATGAGATCGAGGAAGAGCAACAGGACCAGCCAGGTGATGAACGCAGCCGCCTGCGCCACGTCCGTCGAACGGGACAGGGTCGAGATCAGCATGCCGATCCCGAGGAAGCACCAGGCCAGTGAAGCCAGCAGGCCGGAATAGTAGATGACGTCCACCCAGGGAATCGCCACGCCCTTGACGGCTCCATAGGCCACCGCCAGCATCATCGCCGCGATGACAGGAAAGAAGACCACCAGGAAGCGCCCGGCCAGCTTGCCCCAGTACCAGGCGCCGATGCCGACGGGCAGGGCCAGGATGTACTCGAAGACTCCCGCCTCACGATCTCCCACGACCGAACGCACGGTCGTGATGAGCATGAAGATGGGCAAGATCGCCATGGTGATCTGCAGATAGGTCACCAACAGGCGCGAGAGACCCGTGAAGCCCATGATCCGGGATTCGGTCAGACCGGAAATGAACAAGCCGACCATCACGCCGCCGAACACGATCGTGTACAGCAAAAACCACCGCGCGCGCAGCGACTCCCCGATATCCGCCCTGGCCAGTTGAACGAGTTGTCTCATGGTGTCGTGTGCCTTCCGGGTCCTGTCGGTTCGGTCGTCGGATTCGTCAATGGGCGCGCTGCTTTCGGGCATAGATGAAATCTACGGCCTGGTCGAAATCCATCGCTCCGTCTTCGGCATCGACCTGGGCGCCGAGTCCGAAGTCCATGGGCGTGGTCTTACCGTCGACGTATCGCGCGGCGAAGGCGTCGATCCATTCGCCGTTGCGCCAGTCGGTGACCCAGAGTTCGGTCCGGGCGTCGCCTTTCCAGTCCTGCTTGTCCAGCCAGAAGACCGCGCAACCCAAGTCGTCGAAGAAATAGAGCTTCGTCTTCTGGTCCTCGGGGCCGCCGCGCACCTGGGCCGCGTAGTGGTGATCGCTGACGGCCATGACGCAGCGCGCGCAGGTATCGCGATCCCAATGCACTTCGCCGGGACCGGTTTCGGGGGCTCCGGAACAGCCGGCCAGGACGACCAGGGCCAGCATGACAAGACCGATAGGGTTCTTCATCTACGACTCCTTCATTTCGATGGCACTCAGCGACGCTGCATAACGAGAGAGCATGCCCAGGAACCGAAGGCGGTCAGGTCCGGCCACGGTTCCCGTCCAGGCGACGCCGGACGCGTCGGCGTTGAAATTCCAATGGGCGACGGCCTTGGCGAACGCAGGGTTCGGCGCCGTCAGATCGATCCGGCAGGCGAGCAGGCCGGCCATGTCCGTACGGTTGTCCACGTGATCGTCGAGGACGACGCGGCCCCGGTCCAGCTCGACCACGCGATTGACCAGGGACGCGACCTCGTCGAGACGATGACTGGAAATGAGCATCGACACCTTGTCGAGACGATCGGCGAGCAGCCCGAAAAAGACCTGGCGAGCCATGGGATCGAGATTGGCGGCCGGCTCGTCCATGATCAGAAGGTCGGTTTCACGGCCCAGGGCGATGCCGATCAGCAGCTTCTGCTTTTCGCCCCCGGACAGTTTCACGAACGGACGACGCCCGAACGCCGACACGTCCAGGCCGAGCTGTTCGGCGACTCGGCTCATCGCGGCCGGATCGCAGTCGCAGATTCCGGCGGTGAAGTCTATCAACTGTGCGACCGTCATCTTCAGTGGCGGCGGCAACTGGGGCACGAATCCGATCCTGCGCAGGACCTCGAAACGGTTCGACCGCGGGGACATGCCGTTCAGGACGACCTCGCCGTCGTGCGTGTACTCGCCCAGCAGACAGCGGATGAGCGTGGTCTTGCCGGCGCCGTTGGAACCCACCAGGGCGATACGATCACCGCGCGCCACGTCGAGGTCGATGCCGTGCAGGACCTGGGTGCGGCGGAAGGATTTTCGGAGATTCTCGCAGCGGATCACTTGGACTTCCCCATCCCCTTGAATGTGAATGACAACGCCCCGGTGGGACAAACATCGATACAGCGTCCGCAGCGTGTGCAGTCCGCGCCCGTTGTGGCCGTCACTTTACGCCCCCGGCCCTTGACCGTGCAGTTCAGCACGTGTGGGACGAGGCACACCTGGCGGCAGGCCCCGTCGAAAAAACACTTATCGAGCGTGTGCTTCACTTGCAGCGGCGAAATGATGCCGACCAGTCCGTAGGTCAGCCCAATAGGACAACCGTAACGGCACCAGGCGCGCCGCGAGTAGACCACTTCGAAGACCAGAAGCGCCAGCACCCATACGAGCGCGAGGCTCGGGCCGTAGATCAGCGCGCGGCTGAGGATGCCCGTCGGCGAGATGGTTTCGTAGACGGTATAGCCGGTGCCGAAGGCCAGCACGGCGAAGATCAGCCATAGCCAGGTCCGCCCCCGACGGTCGAACGTGTGATTCCTGACGAGCTTCTTTTCGGCCAGCTTCAGGTGCAGTTTGTCGGCCAACTCTGAAAGAAGATGATACGGACAGACCCAGGAGCAGAACGTGCGGCCACCCAGCATCCACCAGAGTGTGAAGACTGTGATGATGCCGATCAGCAGGTTGATCAACAGCGTCTTGAAGGCGAGCATGACCTGCAGGGCCGCGTTGAGGTCGGCCATGTGGAATCCGACGAAGCGCGAACCGGTCAGCGCCCCCTCGAGCAGTTGGATGTCCAGCCGGTACGAAAACACGAAGAGTAGATTCACGAAGATCAGGACGGCCCACCGACGTCGACGCCATGTCTGGGGGGCCGACGCCCTCTTCTTGCGCTCCTCCTTGAGATGCAGGGATAAATCACGATCCCGCGTGGCGGCCTTGAACTCATGGATCTTCTGCGCGGGCGCGGATATGTCTTCCGGTGCGGGACGACGGGGCTCGCGGCCCAGCATGACGGCCAGGGATTCGATCAGGGCTTTCATGAGAGCACCCCCCGGCCGGCCTCATCCATGACGATGACAGCGGGTTCGACGGGGCAGATCATCTCGCAGACACCACAACCGACGCAGCCGGACAGGATTTCCGGCGTGAACGTCTTGCGACCGTCCACCTCTCCCGTCTCAACCAGACGAATGGCGGGCTCGGGCGGACACTGGTTCGGATCGCCGGCGGGAGGCGCACCCGCTTCGCATTGGGCGATGCGGATCTCGATGGGGCATTGCCGGACGCAGAGATCGCACACTTCCAGATCGTAGGGATGGTCGCGAATCGGGATGGGAGTCCAGCGATCGATCTCTTCGTAGCGTAGCTTGCCTTCGAACGTCGCGCCGCGAGCCTGCCCCTTGAATCCCAGACCGCGCCGGGCCAGGCAACCATCGGGATGCTCGATCCGCGCCACGGCCATCCGGGCCGCGTGAGGATAGTTGATGTGGTGAGTCAGGGCTCCGGTGGGACAGGCTAATACGCACTGCAGACCGTCACAGGAAAAATCACACGCCTGCTGCCGGGGATCGATGTAAGGAACTCCGATGCCGACGCCGTCCACGAGATCCGCGACCTTGATCGCTTCCACCGGACAGACCTGAACACACTGGCCGCACTTGATGCAGGAGGCCAGAAAGTCCTTCTCGAGCAAGGCTCCCGGCGGACGCAGACGCTTGACCCATCCCTTGACCACGGGCACGAGTCCCATCAGCGATGCGCCGACGAACCCCGAAACCATTACCAGGGTACGCATGAAATCGCGACGAGACGGATGGCGCGACGTCCGGTCGCTGGATTTGGTCTTCTCAGTCATGGCGATTCGGGGACGGGAGTACGAGCGCTTCGGCGACGTCCGTGTCCCGAGCTATCCCCGAGTCCTCCTTGTTCATGATGGGCGCGTGGTCCCGGATCAACAGGTTCGGCTTGGAAAAGGGGGCCAGGCGCTCCAGGAAATCGATGGTCTCCAACAGGGGCGAGCCCTTGAAGAATTGCGCGAACGGTTTGTCGCGCCAGATGCGGTCCGCATAGGCGTAGATCTCATGCGGCGTGTCGCCGATACCGTCGAGATCCTGGTCGAACCCGCTGTAGTCGCTCCAGTAGTTGCCGTCCCATTCGTTGCGATTGGCCGTGTTGCCGTCGCCGACGAAGATCTGGGTCATGTTGTCGACGAACCGGTTGTTCCGGAAGACGTTTCCCTTCCAGTCGTTCAGGAATCGCACGCCGATACCGCTATAGGCGATCAGGTTGTTCGTGAAGCGGTTGATCGTGTCAGGTTCGTAGGGCGAGATGTCGAGATAGAGCCCGCTGGCGCAGTAAAGAATCTTGTTGTCCTCGATGATCAGGTCGGATGTCTCCTTGAAGCCGATACCGATGCCCGTCGGACCGGCCGCGTGCGCGATCCGGTTGTTGCGGACGACGACACCGTCGCTGTACATCAGGAAGATGCCCACCGCGTTGTTGTAGTAGTCGTTGTTCTCGACGAGGTTGTACTTCGAATACATGAAGTGCAGTGAGTAGCGGCTGTTGCTCAGACTGTTGCCGCTGATGACGTTGTCCGAGGAATACCAGACGACCATGTCCCTGACGTCGGTGCACACGTTGTCGAGGATCTTGTTGTGGAAACTGTACCAGAGACGGATCGCGTCGCCGCGCTGTCCCAGTTCGAAATCCTTCGAGCTGATCGTGTTCCGGCGCAGGATGTTGTATTCAGACTGCTGAAGGTCGATGCCGAAGAGGCAGTTGTCGATCACGCAGTCCTTGATCATGTTGAAGTTGCCGCGGACCTGGACGCCCGAATCGATATCGTTGTAGGACTCGCCCGAATTCGTGAGCCGCAGCCCCTTCAGCGTGACGCCGTCCGAATCCAAATAGATCACGGATCCCTTGCCGCCGGCGTCGATCGTGACCCGGCCTTCGCCCTCGATGGTGATGGGGAAGTCGATCAGGACGGGACCGCCGTACACGCCGGGGGGCGGCGTGAATGTGGCGTTTTCCCCCGCGGCGTCCACCAGCGTCTGGAACGGCACGAGTTCCGCAGAAGCGGTCAGCGCCCAAAGGATGACGAGACAACACGCGACACTCGTCTGGATTGACCTACTCGTCGACAGCATCGTCATCCCGCCACGATCTCAGGTATACGGCTGCGATCAGCAGCGCCGAGAACAGCACGATCAACCAGAACCCGAATTCGGGATAGGAGTTCGTCGTGAACTGCGCCACCTTGCCCTGTCCGAATACGGTCGGCATGAAGGGTTTGAGCGTGAAGGCGCCCATGCTGTTCATGTTGTGCCCGTACCACCACAGCCAGGTCGCGTACTCGATGATGAAGAGCAGCGGCAGGGTGATGGGAATGAACACGAGCAGCTTGTTGAACAGACCCCGAGGCTTGCTGGCGAATACGAGCAGCACCAACATCACACCGACAATGCCCCAGAAGACAACGTTACCGGCGTTGGTCATCCTGGCGACCATCGGCGCGAGGGTCTCCTGGTCGCGGAAGTAACGCCCCAGGCTCTTTTCGTAATGCCAGGACAGCAACTGCTTCCCTGACCCGCGCCATTCCTCCGTCTCCCCCGACCGACGGGCCATGTCTCCCGCATACGCCTTGCGCAGATAGTCGATGCTCTTGGCCTTGCCTGCCAGGTCTTCGGTCGACGCGGCTTCCGTTTCGGCTTGATCGGTATCCGAGCTCTCCGCCAGGGACGCCTTCAACTGGGCTATGAGCGCCTCACCGGGCGTCATCACGGCTTCGACATCCTCTTCATCATCCGCGGTCTCACCGAGCACCGTGATGCGGCCCGCCAGGTAGTCGCCGTCGAGGTACTTCAGACCGTCGCCTCCGTACCAGGCCAGGCCCATCCAGACCGCGAGAGCCGCGAAGCCAAACGCCATCACGCCCGTTCGCACAACCGGCTTGGTTATCACGTAACCGATGAGCATCACGCCAACGAGCGCCAACAGGAAAACGGAGAAGAAGAGTTCGACCGGTCCACCCGACGCGATGGGGTACATGCCCACGTAATGGTTGATCGTGTCCATTTCGTGGACGCAGTCGAGCGCCTCGTCGGTCTGGATTTCGGGATTCTCAATAAGCCCACAACCGCTGAAAACGCCGTTGAGATGAAAGAGAATGCGCACGCCGTCGGGAAAGGCCTCTTGCGGATAGTTCGGCGCTTCCAGCGACACCCACCAGATCGGGGCATTGTAGATGGGGATCAGCAGGACAACGGCGGCCACGATCAGGAGACTGCTGACGATACCCTTGTTCTTGGCGTTCATGCCTTCACCTTTTCCACAAGTTCACTTGCGAAGTTCAGCACACATGGAATAGAACGGAACACGCGACCCGACTCAACTCGACTCGCTTGATCCGATCATCGTCAGCGTCAATCGAAGTCCGGGTTCAACCAGTCCTTCGACGGTGCGAGCTTCTCCACGGGCACGGGAATGCGCGACACGTAGTTGATGACCATCCGCATGTCATCGTCGGTGAACTCGGCGATCTGCTTGACCATGTCCGGGTTGGCGTTGCGGCGCTTGCCGTCGCGGATCCACTCGAACTGGCGCAACATGTACAGGTAGTGCTGACCCTGGATCAGGGGGTAGAACTTTTCGGCAATGCCTGCGCCCGTCTCGCCGTGGCACTCCACGCAGTTGGCGGCATAGAGCTGCTTACCCTTTTCGAACTGGGGCGTGCCTTCGGCCCACTCACCCTTGCCGTTGTCCGGATTCATGGGCAGTTGCTCGATGTAGGCCGACACGTCGGCCAGGGCCTGCGGTCCACCGATCGACTCCGGCAAAGCG
>DAOVZQ010000363.1 GCA_030635025.1 bacterium | reverse complement strand
GTAGACGGCCCGACCGGAATCCTTGAGATGGCTGTGCTCCGGACCGACACCCGGATAATCGAGTCCCGCGGCCACCGAATGGGCCGGCAGGACCTGGCCGTCGTCGTCCTGCAGCAGATAACTCAGCGCGCCATGCAGCACGCCAGGATCACCCGCGCCCAAGGCCGCCGAATGCCCCGCCTCCGAACCGCCGGCCTCCACGCCGAACAGGCGCACATCCGCATCGTCGATGAAGGCCTGAAAGATGCCCAGGGCGTTCGAACCGCCGCCCACACAGGCCACGATCGCGGCGGGTAGGTGCCCCTCGGCGGCCAGGAACTGTTCGCGCGCCTCTCGCCCGATCACCGATTGAAGATCACGCACCAAACCCGGATACGGATGTGGCCCGACCGTGGACCCCAGGATGTAATGGGTATCGGCCACGTTCGCGACCCAATCGCGGATGGCTTCGCTGGT
Source organism: bacterium (assembly GCA_030635025.1). GTDB lineage: Bacteria > Krumholzibacteriota > Krumholzibacteriia > LZORAL124-64-63 > LZORAL124-64-63 > JAHIYU01. The sequence goes on along the minus strand of DAOVZQ010000363.1, from coordinate 3,317 downwards.
GGCGTCCTTCAGGGTGCGCGTGCCGCCGGTGACGGGCACCACCTCGGCGCCGTGCAGCTTCATGCGCGCCACGTTGGGCGCTTGGCGCGTGATGTCCACCTCGCCCATGTAGACAATGCAGTCGAGACCAAGCAGAGCACAGGCCGCGGCGGTCGCCACGCCATGCTGCCCCGCTCCGGTCTCGGCCACAACACGCCGCTTGCCCATTCGCTTCGCCAACAGGGCCTGTCCGAGGCTGTTGTTGATCTTGTGGGCGCCGGTATGGTTGAGATCCTCACGCTTGAAATAGACCGGCGAACCGCCGCCGTGGAGCTCCCCGAAACGACGGGTGCGATACAAGGCGCTGGGTCGGCCCACATAGTCGCGCAGCAGGTCGGACAACTCGCCGATGAACTGCGTGTCGACACGTGCGTCGAGCCAGGCCCGTTCCAGATCCAGCAGGCAGGGCATGAGGGTCTCGGGGACATAACGTCCGCCGTAGGGACCGAACCGTCCGGTGAGCTCAGGTACTCGCACCGCGAACCTCCTCGATGAAACGGCGTATCAGGGCGGCGTCCTTGAAGCCCGGGGCGAATTCCACACCGCTGGCCACGTCTAGCGCGAAGGGTCCAACCGTATCGATGGCCGCGGCCACATCCGCTGGCGTGAGCTTGCCGGCCAGAAATACCCGTCGGCCGTCGTCGACCGCTTGTCGGGCCTGGGCCCAGAGCTGCTCGCGCTCGTCTTCGGCGGGCGGTCGACCCTTCGGCAAATCGAAAAGCAGATAGTCGGCAACCTCGCTGATCCGCTCACCCAGGCGAAGGGTCTTGATGACCGGCAGGCCGCTGCCTGAGGCCACGGCGCTCACGTCCGAATCACTTTCATGACCGTGGAGCTGAATCAAGTCCAGGCTACAAGCGGACGCAGTCTCAACCACGGATTCAATAGGCTGGTCGGCGAAGACCCCCACCAGCTTCGCCCCCGGAACGGTCTTGCGGATCTCCAGCGCGGCGCTCTGCCGGACAAGCCGCGGCCCACCCGCGAAGATCATCCCCAGATAATCAACGCCGGCTTCTTGGCAGGCGCTGGCATCGCCGGGCAGGGTCAGTCCACATATCTTCACGCGTGTCACGACACACCCGCCAATTCCTGGAGTAGGGCTGCAGGGTCGTCGGCCTTCAACAACGCGCCGCCGACAAGAAACGCGTCGGCGCCCAGAGCCAGCCGCGACTCCACATCCGCCCGAGTCCGCAACCCGCTCTCGGCCACGGCCAGGGCCCGGCCGCGCAGCAACGGTATCAACCGCTCGTGCGCGGAAGTATCCACGTCGAGGCTCTCGAGATCACGGCTGTTGACGCCGATCACAGGGGCGCCGACGGTCAGGGCTTTTTCAACATCACTCTCGTCGTGGCACTCGACCAGCGCGGTCATGCCAAGGTCGTCGATCGCCGCGAGCAGACTCGTCAATTCACCGGGCGACAGGCTACGGGCGATGAGCAGCAGAGCGTCCGCACCGGCCGCCCGCGCCATCAGGACCTGCAGGGGATCGATCACGAAATCCTTGATGAGCACAGGCATATCACAAGCCGCGCGCGCCGCCGTCGCGTCGGCCAGAGACGTGCCGAAGTGGGTTTCATCGGTCACCACCGACATGGCGGCCGCCCCATGGGCCGCATAGAGACGGGCTGTAGTGGCCGGGTCCTGAGCGCCTGGAAACGCCGCGACACTGGGCGAACGGCGCTTGAACTCGGCGATGATCGCACAGGACAATGCAGACGACGCGGACGCGCGCAGGGCCGAAACGAAGTCGCGCACAGGTTTGCCGTCGGCCAGGGCCGTCAACTCATCACGATCGACGGAATGGGCCAGGCCAGCCAACTCGGCGCGCTTCGCCGCCACGACATGGCTCAAGAATCCACTCATGACGACTCCTTCGCAGCCGCCTGCGTTCCGGAGACCAACCGCTCCAGCACACGCGCGGCTCGCCCCTCGTCAATGGCCTCCGCCGCAATCGCCACGCCTTCGGCCGGATCGTCTGTCAGCCCGGCCAGCACTGCGCAGAATCCCGCGTTGAGCAGGACCGCATCGCGCCGCGGCCCCGCGAACCCGTTCAGCACATCTCGGATGTGGCCGGCGTTTGTCTCCGCATCCCCGCCGGACAGGTCGTCCAGCCTGCAACAGCCCAGCCCCGCGAACTCCGGCCTGAAGCTGTACTCGCACACCTCGCCGTCCCTCAACTCCGCCACATGGGTCGGACCCGTGGCCGACACTTCGTCGACGCCATCGTGCCCGCACACCACAAAGGCCCGTTCGCTGCCCAGACGTCCGAGAACCTGCGCCAGGGTTACGGTCAGTTCCGGACGGTACACGCCCAGCAATTGCCGTCGCACCCCCGCCGGATTGGTCAAAGGACCGAGCACATTGAAAACCGTCCGCGCACCCATCTCACGGCGCACGGGCATGGCGTGCTTCATGGCCGGATGATGACGCGGCGCAAAAAGAAAACCAACGCCCGCCGTTTCAACCAGCGTCGCCGCCCGCGCCGGCGGCAAGTCGACGATCACGCCCAGAGCTTCCAGCACATCGGCGCTCCCACACTTGGACGACACGGCCCGGTTGCCGTGCTTGGCCACATGCAGCCCCATGCCGGCGACCACCAGGGCCGTGGCCGTGGAGATGTTGAAGGTGCCGCGGGCGTCCCCGCCGGTGCCGCAGGTGTCGAGTAGATCCGGCAATCCGATTTCGACGGTTTCGGCAGCCTCGCGCATGGCGGCTGCGAACCCGGTGATCTCTTCGACGGTCTCGCCCTTGACGCGTAGCGCCGCCAGACAAGCGGCGATCCGCGCCGGCGCCACCCGGCCCGCCATGATCTCGGTCATGAGCGCTCGCGCCTCGTCGGCACTCAGGTCGATCCCGTCGAGCAGACGTTCCATCAGCTCGCGCATCAGCGACCTCCCCCGGCGGCGGCGCAGCCCCGCAGAAAGTTCTCCAGCAAAGTCGAGCCTTCAAGGGTCAGGATCGACTCGGGGTGGAACTGCACGCCTTCAACAGGCAACGTCTTGTGACGCACGCCCATGACCTCGCCATCGGTCGTAAACGACGAAACCTCCAACTCCGCCGGCAGCGATTCCTCCGGCGCGATCAGCGAATGGTAACGCGTGGCTTCGAAGGGGTTGCCCAACCCATCGTAGAGCGTGCGGCCGTCATGATAAATGCGCGACGTCTTGCCGTGCATCACTCGCGGCGCACGATCCACCACGCCCCCATAGGCCTCCACGATGCACTGGTGTCCCAGGCAAATACCCAGGATCGGCGTGCTGTCGGCCAGCCGTTTGATC
>DAOVZQ010000443.1 GCA_030635025.1 bacterium | reverse complement strand
GATACGGTGCTGAGCGACTTTCCCGACATGCGCTTCCGACTGAGCAGTATCCATCCAAACGAAGTCAAGAAACCCCTGCTCGATCTATTCAACAAACACTCGAACATGTGCCCATATCTTCATATATCGCTACAGAGTGCCTCTGATGGTGTCCTGACTCGAATGCGCAGGCCCTACGATGTGCAAAGTGCGGGTCAAGCCATCGACGACGCCGCTACGATTTCACCTCATTTCGGCATCGGCGCCGACGTGATCGTGGGATTCCCGGGGGAGACGGATGTCGAATTCGAGGAAACGCGCAGCTTCATCAAACGCTCGCCCCTATCTTACCTGCACGTTTTCCGTTTTTCGCCCCGGCCCGGCACCCCCGCGGCCGAGATGAAGCCCGTACACACCGAAACGGTCACTGAGCGGTCTCGTCTGCTGCGCGCCTTGAGCCGCGCCAAACGACACGACTTCGAAACCCGGCTGATCGACACATGGCTCGAAGCCATCGTCGAGACGGACGTCCCCTTACCCGGACGACGCCAAGCCACGACGGGCAATTACGCCACGGTCCAGGTGCCGGACGACTGGGCTCCCGGAACCCTGGTCCGCGTAAAGCCCGCCGGTTTCATAAACGGCATGCTGTTCGCCGACGAAGTCACCGTGTCGGCGAGCCCCTGACCTCAGCGGAGGAATGATGACCAGCCCCGTTCTCCACGATGCCCGACCGGACAGCCCCCGCGTCTTTATTGAGACCTACGGCTGCCAGATGAATACATACGACTCGTCCGCCATCGGCGGGATCCTCATACGAAATGGATATACACGAACCGACGTCCTGGCCGACGCGGACATCGTCCTGCTCAACACCTGTTCCGTGCGGGAACTGGCGGAGCATAAGATCTTCAGCCGCATCGGCGAGTTGCGCAGTCTCCGCCGGCACGATCAGATCCGTGCTGAAATCATCGGCGTGTGCGGCTGTATGGCCGAACGTCTTGCAGGCGCTCTGGCAAAGGGCACCGGGCGGGCCGACCTCGTGGCGGGCGTCGATCAGTATGATCGCCTGCCCGTCATGCTCGACGAACTGATCGAGAAGAAGCCCCGCAGGGCTCCGGTCGCCACAGGCCACCTCGATCACATGCACTACGTGGCGCCCCCCGAAGCCTATCCGACCAACAATTCCCATCTGGTCACCATCCACAAGGGCTGCGACTACCGCTGCACCTACTGCATCGTGCCCGAAACCCGAGGGCCCCAGCGCGAGAAAACGCCCGAGGCCATCATCGCCGAGATCGAGGGGATCGTCGGCGCCGGCGGAGCGGAGGTCACGCTGCTCGGCCAGAACGTCACCGCCTACAAATCACCCGAGCTGGATTTTGCCGGTCTCTTGCGCCGGGTAGCGGAGATCGACGGCCTGGATAGAATTCGCTTCCTGACGGGGCATCCCTGTGACATGGACGAGCCCCTGATCCAGGCCATCGCCGACCTGGAGACGGTCTGTCCCTGGCTGCACATCCCGGCCCAAAGCGGCAGCAATCGCGTTCTGAAGCGCATGAAGCGTTTCTACACGAGCGAGACGTACCTGGATCTGGTCGCCACCGCACGCCGCATGATTCCCGACGTGACCTTTTCCGGTGATTTCATCGTTGGCTTCCCCGGGGAAACCCGCGATGATTTTCTACGGACACTTGAGTTGGTGAGGGAGGTCCGCTACGATCAGACCTTCAACTTCAAGTATTCGGCTCGGCCGGGGACGCCGGCCGCCAGACTTGAGGACGACGTATCGCTCGAGGAGAAAAAAGCGCGACTGGCCGAATTGATCGCGCTTCAGGACGACGTCTGGACCGAACTCGCCGCCGATGAGATCGGCCGCACGAGATGGGTGGCCGTGGAAGGGAAGGCCCGCCGTCCCGAGGGAGCCGTCAAGGCCCGGACCCTCAACAACCGCAAGGTGTTGCTGAAGGATTGCGACGCCGTGACCGGAGATGTGATCGAAGTCAGGATCACGGGTTGCGAATCGACGACCTTCATTGGCATCCTGGTCTGAAACGAATCGATTCAGCCGCGAGGTGCTTATCGTGTGGATCATCAAGGGTATCCTGTATCTGTTCGTCCTGATCGCCATGGCCCTGTTCTTCACACAGAACAGCAGCCAATCCGTCGACCTGAAGCTGCTGCACTGGCAGTACCTGGACATTCCCCTGTACTACGTCATGCTGGGCGGATTCCTCTGCGGACTCCTGGTCAGCCTGGTTGTCGGCGGCATCCGCGAGGTCAAGCTGCGCAACCGCCTTCGCAAACTGGGACGGGACCTGAGGGATCGTGACAGCGAGATCGCCGAACTGCGTTCGCTGCCCCTGCGAGAACTCGACGACAGTCCGGAGGAGTAGACGACGATGCCGACACTATCCTACGTCTGGTTCATCGCCTTGGCCGTTCTGCTTCTCGCAGCCGCCGTCGCCCTCCTGCTGCGGCAGAGACTGGGGCGCGGCATCACGGAAGACGCCTATACACGTGGGCTTGAACTCTGGCTGGCCGGTGATACGCCCGGTGCCCTGGAGGCGCTACGTGAAGCCGTCGCCAAGGATCCCGATGGAGTCGATCCCTATCTGCAGCTGGGTAATCTTCTGCGTCGAACGGGCGATCCTCAGCGGGCCTCTGCCCTGCATCGCGGCCTTATGGCCCGTCCGCGACTGGCCCCGCAGAAACGTATCTCGATAACCCTCGCCCTGACCGAAGATCTTTTGGCCTTGGGCCGCTGGGACGATGCCGGTGATCTGCTGGACACCCTGCTTCGCCACAACTTGTCGGCGCCGCGATTCTGGCGCGCCCGTTTCCGCCAATTCCTGGGCCAGGGACAGGAAGACGCCGCGGCCCGAGCGCTTAAGGAAGGCGCCAAGCGCACTCTCACAGATGCGGCGGCGGAATTCACCGACAACTACGAGTACTTCCAGCTCGACCGGGCAGTGCGCGCTGCCCGCGCGGGGCACCACGGTGTCGCCCGTCGCATCGCCAAGACCATTGACAAGACCGGTCCTCGAGCCCACCTGGCCCTTTATGTGAGCGCCTATTCCCACCT
>DAOVZQ010000350.1 GCA_030635025.1 bacterium | reverse complement strand
GGCGCCACGAAGACGGGGACGACTCGGTCGCCCAACCACCCCCTCCGGTTCACGCCGTCGCCAGCCAGGGCAACGAACCCCACCGCGAACCATCCCGGCCAAACCGAGAACGCGAAACGGGGCTGGTAGTACACGGCGCACATGGCCAGGAAGTAGATCAGGGGAAAGACGAGCAGCGCCCAGTGACGTCTGCGCGGCGGAAAGAGCAGGAGGCGGATCAGCCCCAGAACGAGCAGCAGTGTCACGTGGCCGTTGAGGCTTTCGTCCAGATCGCGCCGCAGATGGTCGGGGACGTTGGCAAGATAACTCCGTGCGAATTTCACGGGATTGCGTCGGATCACGCCCGCCAGGCTGTCGGGACGATCGGTCGTCACAGCCGTGTCGTCCTCGGTCCCGTAGAATTCCTCCACGAAGATATTTTGCAGGTTGCGCGTGGCCAACAGCCGTCCCGTCTGGGCGTGATTGATCGCATACCAGGGCGCGATCACGACCAGGAAGGCCGCCACGTGTACCGCCGAGCCGATCAGACGTCGACGAAGATGCAGACGATCCTGGTTCACGATCAGCACGATCACCACACCGGCCAACGGCACGATCAACCCGTTGTAGCGGGTCAGGAAGGCCAGGCCTCCGAGTGCGCCGGCGACCGCCAGACGCGTCGGCGACCAGCCACGTCGCGTGAGCCGTTCCACCGCCAGATAGCACAACAACAGGAAAAGCAGATCCGACGTCGCCTTGTGCGCGTGCAGGAAAAACTCGAAGGCGAGTGAAACGCCGACGGTCGCACACACCGCCACGCGCCGGTTGAAGGTCCGCAACATCAGACGGTAGCAAAGGATCAGAAAAGCGGCCGCGCAGATCAGATTGAGCGTGACACCGCTGCGGTACCAGTCGCCGCCGAAGAGCGAGACCACCGCATGGACCGCGATCAGCGCCAGGGAGGTGAGCGGCCCCTTGAAGGGATAGTTCAGAACGGAGAACTCGCCGCCCCACAAACGCTGGGCGGCGATCACCAGGTCGCCGTAGAAATCGGACTCGGTGCCGAGGTCGCCGATCGGGAACATGGCGAGTTGCACCGAAAGCGCGACCGCCGCGTAGATCAGCGCGTAGATCAGCGGGAAGAGCCGGTCGAAGTCTCGCGCGCCCCGGTTCATGGCGTTACATGTTCCGGCGGTACTGTCCGCCCACGCGATAGAGCGCACCGGAGATCTGTCCCAGCGAGCAGACCTTGCACGTGTCCATGAGCTCGGCGAAGACGTTGTCGTGGCGAACCGCAACCTCCTGCAGGCGCCTCAGGGCATCGGCCGAGTGATCGGCGTTGCGGGCGTGGAAATCGCCCAACGACGAGATCGCGAAGGCCTTCTCCTCAGGCGTTGAGCGGATGACCTCGTCGGGCACGAGGGTCGGCGAGCCGTTGGGGTCGAGGTACGTGTTGACACCCACGATGGGCAGGTCGCCGCTATGCTTCTTATGCTCGTAGAGGAGTGATTCCTCCTGGATCTTGGTGCGCTGATACATGCGCTCCATGGCGCCGAGCACGCCGCCGCGCTCGCTGATGCTGCGGAACTCCGACAGCACCGCATTCTCCACCAGGTCGGTCAGATCCTCGACGATGAACGCGCCCTGCAACGGATTCTCGTTCTTCGCGAGACCCAGCTCCTTGTTGATGATCAGCTGGATGGCCATGGCGCGGCGCACGCTCTCCTCGGTGGGCGTGGTGATAGCCTCGTCGTAGGCGTTGGTGTGCAGGCTGTTGCAGTTGTCGTAGATGGCCGACAGTCCCTGCAGCGTGGTGCGGATGTCGTTGAAGGTGATCTCCTGGGCGTGCAGCGACCGGCCGCTGGTCTGGATATGGTACTTGAGTTTTTGGCTGCGCTCGTTGCCGCCGTACATGTGCTTGAGCGCCTTCGACCAGATGCGTCGCGCGACGCGTCCGATAACCGTGTACTCGGGGTCCAACCCGTTGCTGAAGAAGAACGAGAGGTTGGGCGCGAAGTCGTCGATCTTCATGCCGCGCGACAGGTAGTACTCCACGAAGGTGAAGCCGTTGGCCAGGGTGAAGGCCGTCTGGCTGATGGGATTCGCGCCGGCCTCGGCGATGTGGTAGCCGCTGATCGACACCGAGTAGAAGTTGCGCACGCCCTTGTCGATGAAGAAGGCCTGGATGTCGCCCATCATGCGCAGGGCGAACTCGGTGCTGAAGATGCAGGTGTTCTGGGCCTGGTCCTCCTTGAGGATGTCGGCCTGGACGGTGCCGCGCACGGATTTCAACGTGTCGGTCCTGATGCGGGCGTAGGTCTCGGCGTCGAGAACCTCGTCGCCGCTGACGCCGAGGAGCAACAGGCCGAGTCCGTCGTTGCCGGGGGGCAGGTCGCCGTCGTAGGCGGGGCGCGCAATCCCGCGTTCCTTGTAGAGATCCGTGATTTTTGCTTCTACCTCGTCCACCATCCCCTGCTCACGGATCCACTTCTCACAGCCCTGGTCCACCGCCGCGTTCATGAAGAAACCGAGGACCATGGGCGCGGGACCGTTGATGGTCATCGAGACGCTGGTCTTGGGGTCGGACAGGTCGAATCCCGAGTAGAGCTTCTTGGCGTCGTCGACGGTGCAGATCGATACGCCCGAGTTGCCGATCTTTCCGTAGATGTCCGGCCGCCGATCGGGGTCCTCGCCGTAGAGCGTGACCGAGTCGAAGGCGGTCGACAGGCGTTTGGCGGGCATACCGTACGAGACGTAGTGGAAGCGACGGTTGGTGCGCTCCGGCCCACCCTCGCCGGCGAACATGCGCGTGGGGTCCTCCCCCTGTCGCTTGAGCGGAAAGACGCCGGCGGCGAACGGGAAATAGCCGGGCATGTTCTCGGTCAGCAGCCAGCGCAGGATATCGCCCCAGTCCTTGTAGCGCGGCAACGAAACCTTGGGCAGGCGCGTGCCGCTGAGCGACTTCGAACTGAGATCCTGCTCGATGACCTTGTCGCGCACCTTGAAGGTGAAGGTGTCGGCCTCATAGCGGGCGACGGTTTCAGGCCAGGCCCGCAGGGACTTGAGACAGTCGGCGTCGAGGCGCTGGAGCAGTTCGGCGTACCGGGCGATGAGATCGTCGCCGTTGTCGGGCTCGAAGGCTTCGGCCACGCCGTTCACGTCGTCCCCGCTCACCTCGGCGATCGCTCCACGCAGCTGATACAGGCGTCGCGCCACGCCGCACTGCTCGTCCACCCATCCGTTGTAGCGATCGCTGTTCTCGGCGATCTCCGCCAGATAGCGCACGCGCTCGGGCGGAATCACGAAGTTGCGATCGGTCACGTGGGTGTCCGGCGACAGGTCGGTCGGAAACTCGACGCCGGTCTTCTCGCCTATGGACAGCAAGAGTTTGGCGTACAGCGCGTTCATGCCGGGGTCGTTGAACTGGCTGGCGATGGTGCCGTAGACCGGCAGGTCCTCGTCACCGGCCGCGAACAGGTCGTGGTTGCGCTTGTATTGCTTTCGCACGTCTCGCAACGCGTCCAGCGAACCGCGATGGTCGAATTTGTTGATGGCGATGACGTCGGCGAAGTCGAGCATATCGATCTTTTCGAGCTGCGTCTGGGCACCGTACTCGGCGGTCATCACGTAGAGGGCCACGTCGCTGTGCTCAGTGATTTCGGTATCGCTCTGGCCGATGCCCGACGTCTCCACGATCACCAGGTCGTAGCCGGCGGCCTTGCACACGTCGATGCTCTGACGCACGTACTTGCTCAGCGCCAGGTTCGACTGGCGGGTGGCGAGCGATCGCATGTAGCAGCGTTCGTCGCCGATGGCGTTCATGCGGATGCGGTCACCCAGCAACGCGCCGCCGCTGCGCCGCTTGCTCGGGTCCACGCTGACCACCGCGACGGTCTTGTTGTCGGTATCGTGCAGGAAGCGGCG
>DAOVZQ010000336.1 GCA_030635025.1 bacterium | reverse complement strand
AGAGGGGACTCGTCCAGGCCGGAAAGAACCGTATCGAGATCGAGGGTCTCGTCGCTCATTGCGACACCACTCACCGCGGATACGGGCGTCGCCATGTCGCCGATCGCCGCAGCCAGATCCACGCGAGCGGCCAGGTCCGCCGCTTTCGCTCCAGCCAGCTCCGCCTCGGCCGTCCCCAGTTGCATGTTGGCTCTTCGCCTGTCCGAAGCCGGCGCGTCGCCGTATTCCACGCGGCTGGCGACGACCGCCAGCAACCGGCCGGCGATTTCCACGGCCTCTAGGCGCAGCGTAAGATCGTCGCGAGCGTAGACGGCCTCGGCGAAGGCCGCGCGCACTTCGGACTCGACGGCCCGCCGCAAGGCGTCGCGCTCGTGGTTCAGGCGCGTCGCGACAGCCCCGGCCGTCCGCCGCGCCGCGCCGGTGCGACCGCCCAGGGGCAAGGCCTGCGAAAGACCCACGATGCGCCCGGCGCCATTCCAGGTGTTGCCGGTTCGAGGTGCCGCCTCCAGGCGGAGAAAGCCCGATGGATTGGGCCAGGCCCCGGCCTGTTCAGCGGCCGCTCGCGCCGCGTTCACCTGGGCTTCGGCGGCCGTCAGTTCGGGTCGGTTGGCGCGGGCCGCGGTCAAGGCGTCGTCCAAGGTGAGAGCCGATGGCGAGGTCTGGGCCATGGCCGATGCGGCCAGCGACAGGACCACCAGGAAGCCCATCAGTTTCATGTTCATGATTTTATCCTTTCCGGACGGTGGACAGGTCGTCCGAACCGGAGATACAGACTCGGCGTCACAATCATGTTCAGGGTCATCGACGACAACAGGCCGAAGAGGATCACCTGGGCCATGGGCGTCTGGATCTCGGAGCCCGGCCGGTCGCCCCCCAAAGCCAGGGGTACCAGGGCGAGTCCGGAAGCCAGGGCCGTCATCAGGATCGGAGAGAGGCGCTCCATGGCGCCGCGGTGTACGGCCTTGCGAAGGTCGGTCTCTCCTTCGTGTATCTGCAGGTGACGGATATGCGAGACGAGCATGATGCCGTTGCGCGTGGCGATTCCGAAGACCGTGATGAACCCGATGATCGCCGCGATGGACAAGACGCCGCCCGACACGAACACGCCTACCACGCCGCCGATCAGCGCCAGGGGCAGATTGAGCATGACCAGCGCCGCGTCGCGCCCCGACCGGAAGGCCAGGTGCAACAGCAGTCCGATGATCAACACAACCGCGAATCCCATCACCAACAGGATGCGGCCGGCGCGCAGTGCGCTTTCGAACTGGCCGCCGTATTCCACGCGGAAACCCGGCGTGGCGTCCACGATGGGATCGACCCGGTCGCGTACGCTCGAGACCACCGAGGACAGGTTGCCGCCGGCCACGTTGCACGTGACCACAAGTTTGCGCTGGGCGCGCTCCCGGCTGATCATATTCGGCCCCTGCTGGCGTTCGATGGAAGCCACGTCACATAGACGGATGTGTCCGCCGGCCGGGACGCGCAGCGGCAGGTCGCCCAACGATTCCCCGCTCCAGCCGTCGCCGTCGTCCACTTTCACCACCAGGTCGAAAGCGAAGGGACCTTCGAGAACGCGTGAGACGGTCAGACCGCTGTAGGCCGCGGCCAGGGCGTCGGCGGCCACGTCGATGGTCAGACCGTAGCGCGCCAAGGCCGGGCGATCGAAGCGCACGTTCAGGTTGGGTATGTCGGCCTGGCTCTCGACGGACAGGTCCACCACGCCGGGCAAATCCGACATGGCGTCGCGGACGCGGCGGCCCAGGGCGCGCATCTCCATCAGGTCGTCACCGAAGAGCTTCACGGCCAGGTTGGCGCGCGAACCCGAGAGCATGTGATCGATCCGATGGGAGATGGGCTGACCGATGGTCACGTTCAGGCCCGGCAGCACGGCGAGGGCTTCGCGCAGATCAGCCAGGAAGGTTTCCTTGTCGCGGTCCTTCATGCTCAGGGCCACGTCGATTTCCGCAGACTCGACACTCATGGCGTGCTGGTCCAGTTCGGCGCGCCCGGTGCGCCGCGCCGTGGACACGACTTCCGGCTGCTCGTGCAGGATGCGCTCGACTTCCAGGCCGATGAGATCCGCGTTGCCCAGAGTGGAACCGGGGAGGGTGACCGCGCTGATGGTCAGAGCGCCTTCGTTGAACTCGGGCAGGAATGATCGTCCGATACTCAACACCGCGGTCAAGGCAACGGCCAGCAGGACTATACCCGGAGTAGTGAAACGCCAGGGATGATCCAAGGCCGAACGCAACAGCGGTTCGTACTTTGCCTTGAGCCACGTGACCACGAAGGCCTGACGGTTGGTGCGCACGGCGCGACTGTTGGGAAGAAGCGAGAGACACAGCGCCGGCGTCACTGTTATGGCCACCAGTAAAGACGCGCCCAGCGAGACCACATAGGCCACGCCCAGCGGACGCAGCAACCGTCCCTCGACACCCGAAAGGAAGAAGAGAGGCACGAAAACCAGCACGATGATCGCCGTGGCATACGTGATCGACTGGCGGATCTCCATGGTCGCGTCGAAGACCACGCGCATGGCCGACAAGCGTCGATCATCGGGCAGGGCTCGGTTTTCGCGCAGACGGCGCACCACGTTTTCCACATCGATGACCGCGTCGTCCACCAGGGCGCCCACCGCGATGGCGATACCGCCGAGGGTCATGGTGTTGATGGTGGCGCCGAAGAGCTTGAGCGTGAGCACCGAAGTGAGGATCGACAGGGGCAGCGCCGTCAGCGTGATCGCCGTGGCGCGCACGTTGGCCAAAAAGAGCAGCATGACCAGGATGACCAGGATAGCGCCGTCGCGCAGGGCATGCTCCACATTGCGCACGGCGGTTTCGATGAAATCGGCCTGGTTGAAGAGCGTGCGGTCGAGGGTCATGCCCTCGGGAAGCTCGTGCTCCAGGGCGTCGTACACCAGATCGAGACGGCGGGTCAGCTCGAGCGTGTTGGCGTCGGGCTGTTTCTGGACGCCCAGGATCACCGCGCGCTCCATGTTGACCGAACCTTCGCCGCGTTTGGGCGCCTGTCCGATGACGACCTCACCCAGGTCGGCCACGCGCAAGGGCGCGCCGTTGGTGGTTTTGATCACCACGTTGCCGATATCGTCCAGGGATTCGATGCGTCCGAGTCCGCGGACCAGGTACTCGACAGCGCGTTCCTCCAGGAAGCCGGCCGAGACGTTCCGGTTCGAGGCCCGCAAAGCGGCGGCCACGTCACTTACGCCGACATCGTGTCTTCGCAACAGGGCCGGATCGAGCAACACCTGGTATTGCTTCTCGCCGCCGCCGATGGGCGTGACCTGCGAGACGCCGGGCACGGACAGGAGTCGGCGCCGGATCACGGTCTCGGCTGCGGTGCGCAACTCGATCGGGCCGTGCCGGTCCGAAGTGAGACCCAAAAACTGGATCTCGCCCATGATCGACGAAGACGGCGCCATGACGGGGCGTTTCGCCTCCGCCGGCAGCTCCTCGCCGACCAGGTCGACCTTTTCGCCCACGATCTGGCGGGCGCGCATGATGTCGAAGCCCCAGTCGAATTCGACCCAGACCACCGATACGCCCACGGCCGTGCCTGAGCGGATGCGCCGCACGCCGGGCGCGCCGTTGAGCGCCGATTCGATAGGGAAGGTTATCAGGGACTCGATCTCACGGGGCGCCATGCCCGGCGCCTCGGTCATCACGTTGACCGTGGGCGCGGTGAGATCAGGAAAGACGTCCACCGGCATGTTGATCGCCGTGTGCACGCCGACGGCGCAGAGCACCAGCGCGGCGGGCAGCACCAACGATCGTAGGCGGAGGGCGTTGCGGATCATGTTTTCCATGTTGCCCTCCTTAGTGGGTGTGCCCGTGCGCGGGCGTTTCGTCCTGTGCCGATGCCAGCTTTACGGCCCAGGCGCCGGCGATCACGACACGGTCGCCCTCGGTCAACCCGGTCAGCACAACGTGTCGCTGGCCGTCGCCCGCGCCCAGGATCACCGGACGCTTCTCGAAGACTTCTCCGCCGGTCTGCACGAAGACCACCGGCCGGCCCTGTT
>DAOVZQ010000406.1 GCA_030635025.1 bacterium | reverse complement strand
TCTGTGGCCTCGTCGATCGAGGCGATGTCCTGGATGGCGATCACGGGATTGCCGTCGACGTTGGGATCGAGCAGGGCGATGCGCTTGGCATTGCCGATGGCCGATGCGTCGGACACGACATTCACGATCGGGGTCGGGAAGAACAGACCGCTGGTGGTCTTCATGCCGGCGCAGACCGACACGGCGTCGGCCAGGCTCATGAAGCCCGTGAGGGGATTGAAATAGCCGCTGCCCATCATGACGGCGTTGGCGGCCGCCTGGGAGCAGACCAGCAGCTTGGGCAGGCCTTCGGCCTCTTTCAGCAGCTCTGCGCGTTTGGCGTCATCGGCGACGTACAGGGGATTCAGTGTATCGGAACCATGCGGCTTAATCATGCTTCTCTACCTCCAGAGAATTGTTCTGCCGTAACTTCGGTCCACCGGGTTTCCCTCGCGTGAAACCGAGACTCTCACTCTATCGATTCGAACGACCGGACCGGCCCGCCTACGCTTCCACCATGCGCTCATGAACCATCGCAAGCGTGCGGTAGATCATGTGGGCGAACTTCGAGAACGGAACCGTCAGGAACAGGGTCACTATCGAGCCCAGGTGCACCACATAGATGATCGATGCCGCCAGGGGCGGAAATACGAACGCACCGAGCTCGGTCAGCGCGCCGGTCAGGATCACCAGCACGACCAGGGACAAAAAGAACGTGTCATACGCCTTGGAGACGCCCGCCTTCACGGGGTCGGTGAGGCGCGTAAAGAACAGCCAGAGCCCGCCGACCAGCAGCAGCACCATGGCGATGTTGCCGATGATCTTGTAGGGATGCGTCTGTTCGAGCGGCAACGGATCCTTCGTGACATACAACGAAATGACCAGCAGGCCCGACGCGAACGCGGCTCCCAGGAACCCCCACAAAACGCAGAAGTGGGCCCAGCGTCGCGACGACGAAGCCTCGCAGCTGCCGAAACGCTTGTGCAGGCCGATCTCGACCAATACAGGAATGAAGCTTCCGATGAACGACCCCTTACGGGTTGCGTTACGGCCGATCAGACCCCAGAACTTCACGGCGCTGACCATAACCGCGATCACGGCCAGGAAAAAGGCCGTCGAGTACACGACGTAGATGTACTTGTGCGGCACGAGCTCCTCGTAAACCAGCCGCGTTTCGTTGCCCTCCACGTGCTGAACACCATGATGGGCTTCGTCTGCAACGGCATGAATATCATCCTGGGCATAGGCGGTGTCCACGAAGGAAATGTCCGCGCTCGCGTGGATGATCTTCTGGTTGGTGGGTTCGGGAACGGTGAAGCCGTTGTCCATGAAGATGAGCCCGATCCACAGCAGGATCGGCAATCCTATGAGCAGCGGCCAGCTCTTGCCGGCGTTACCGACGAGTTTGCCCATGATCCGCGGCGACGAAAGCTCTTCGATCGCCAGTGAGCGGATCGTCTGCAACACGTCACCGGGCTTGGCGTCGCGCGGACAGCGGGCGGTGCAGTCGTTGCACTGATGACAGAGCCACACGCCGGGATCGCCGGCCAGGTCGTCGGCCAGTCCCCATTGGCTCTTCAACATCTGCGACCGCGGGAAGAGCTGTCCCCCGCTGGTGAGTTCGCAGACGCTCGTGCACGTGGCGCACTGATAGCATCGCGTGGCGCTGTCGCCACCCCGCTCCCGCAGGCGCTTGCGGAAATCGGCTGAAGGTATGATTTGCTTCTGCACTGCGATCTCCTCCTAGAAGCCCTTGTAGGGATTGGGGCCGACCTCTTCGAGCTTCTCCATGAAGTCGTCGAAGATCTCGGGAATCTTCTCGAACTCGTTACGGGCGATGTCGACGATCCTGACACGATCCGACTCGAGGGTGAGGCGGTCGAGGGTCTCCTGCACATTCTCCATCCGATACTCGGCCAGTTCCGAACCGCGGATGAAGTGGCACTGGTAGTCGTCGCCCTTCTTGCAGCCCAGCAGCAGGATACCGTCGATGCCGTTGGACAGCGAGTCGGCGATCCAAACCACGTTCACGGCGCCGAGACACCGCACCGGGATGATGCGGATCCACGGGTTCCACTTGAGTCCGCGCTTAGCGGCCTCGTCGAGGGCCGGGATGGCGTCGTTCTCGCAAAGGAAGGCGATGACCCGGGGCTTCTCGTCCTCCTCGTCGGGCACGTTCATGGACTTGATCATGTCGGCCACCGACAGGACCGTGTAGTCGGGGTAGTTGATGATGCGCTCCGGGCACGAGCCGAGGCAGATACCGCAACGACGGCAACGCAGCTCGTTGTATTCGGGAGTCCCCTTCTCGTCCTCGTTGATGGCGCCGAAGGGACACTCTTCGGTGCAGCGCTTGCACTGGGTGCAGCGTTGCAGCGAGAATTCGGGCACCGAGATATCGCCGGCGCGGGGATGCACGGCCTCGCCCCGGGCGGCCATTTCCAGACACTGGACCGCCTTCATGGCGGCGCCGAGTCCGTCCTCGACGGCCTGGGCCGGATCCATGGGCGCACGCACGGCGCCTGCCGCATAGATGCCGGTCCGTCTCGTCTCGTACGGGAAGCAGATATAGTGCGAATCGTTGAAGCCGTAGCTCAGGTCGGGCAGGTCCGGTCCCTGGCGGTAGGTCAGGTTCAGGATCTCGGTACCCGCGTGCTCCGCCAGCGATTCGATTTTTTCCCTGGCCACCGCCATCTGTGTTTCCGACTCGTTCTTGGCGATGACGCCATGGGCGTCCGTGAGCAGGCGAATCGACTCACCGTCGGCCGAGTTGGGCACCAGGCCCGTGGCCAGAACAACCATGTCGGCGTCGATGCTCACCGCATCGCCGAGTAGGCTGTCGCGGATATCGATACGCAGGCCTTCGCCGGCCACGTTCACGCTGTCGATCTCGCCGCGCGCGAACAGGCTGCCGGGTAGTTCCTGTACACCCTGGTAGAAATGCTCGAGCTGACCGGGAGTGCGCAGATCGCGATACACGACGGCGGTCTCGACGTCGGGAAAATCCCGATGGATCGCAGCCACCTGCTTCAGCGACGCGGCACAGCATTCGCTTGAGCAGTACGGAAGATGGTCGGGGTCTCGTGATCCCGCACACTGCACGAACACGATCCGTCCCGGGAGCTTGCCGTCGGAAGGACGCGCAAGCTTCGACTGGACGAGCATCGTCTCGAGGTCGTTGGTGGTCACCACGTCGGCCGAAGCGCCGTAACCAAGGTGCGACAGCTTGGAGGCGTCGTAGGGCTTCGCGCCGGTGGCCTGCACGATGGCGCCGGCCTTGAAGCTCTCGCCGCTTGTGAGCTCCACCTCGAACTGTCCGGGCTGCCCTTTGATCGTCTTGAGCGAGGCGCCCGTGTGGACCTTGAT
>DAOVZQ010000394.1 GCA_030635025.1 bacterium | reverse complement strand
GGATGTAACTGACCACCTGATACGGCAGCAGGGTCGAAAAGAATACGCCCCAGGCGATCATGGTTCCGATCACCAGCAGAAGGCCGATCAGGGATGAGACGAGCGGCCCCGCTTCGGGACGACCGAGAATACCGGTTACGACAAAGAACAGCCCCGCCCCCGCCAGCAGCACCAACCCCACGCCCAGGCCTGCCAGGAACTTGCCGAGAACCCAAACGTGATCGTCAACAGGGTAGGTCATCACCAGGCCGTAGCGTCCCGAGCGATACTCTTCGGCGAACAACCGCATGGTGACCGCCGGCAGCATGAAGACCAGGAACAGAGCCATGTTGCTGACCAAAGGCTGGAAGACTCCGGCCGACAGATTCAGGGCCTCGCTGATCTGCTGTCCCGACGCGAGGGCCGATCGCGAGAGTTCTGCGTAGTCGAAGAGCACATTGACGAAGGAGAAACCGGCCAGGGCCAGGAAGCCGACCACGACGACCGGCGACATGGCGCTGTGGAAGAAGGCGGCCGTCTCGCGGCCGGCGATGGCGCGCAGGGCCCTCACGATTCTTCTCCGGTCTCGTCGCGGGTCAGGTTGAGGAAGATCTCTTCGAGAGCGTCGCGTGGGCGGGTGGACGCGTCGGGCAACTCGTCGGCGTTCACCTCGGCGGTCAGCCGACCGCGGTCCAGGATGATCACCCGGCTGCAGATGCGACTCACTTCGCCCAGAATGTGGCTGCTGAGCAGCACCGTGCGCTCGCCGCGGAAGCCGCGGATCAGATCGCGGATCTCCACGATCTGATGAGGATCGAGTCCGCTGGAAGGTTCGTCCAGGATGAGCACCTCGGGATCGCCGATCAGCGCCTGGGCCAGTCCCACGCGCTGACGGAAGCCCTTCGAAAGATGGCCCACCATGCGGCCGTGCACTTCGGACAGACCCGTGCGTTCGACCACGGCATCGAGATGATCAGTCAGACCGTCGACGGACACGCCCTTCATCTCGGCGGTGAAGCGCAGGTGCTCGGCCACGGTGGCGTCGGGATAGAGGGGGACGTTCTCGGGCATGAAACCGATGCGGCGGCGGACCTCCAGCGATTGGGTCACCACGTCGAAACCGTCGATGCTCGCGGTGCCGGCCGAAGGCGGGAGGGTACAGGTGAGAATGCGCATGGCAGTGGTCTTGCCGGCGCCGTTCGGCCCGAGCAGGCCGACGACTTCGCCGCGTTCCACGACGAAATCCACGTCCGCCAAGGCGGTCGTGTCACCAAAATTACGGGTCAGCCCGACCGCCTCGATCATTCATGCTCCTAGTCGATGCACCACTTGATGAGCGACGCGCCCCAGGTGAAACCTGCGCCGAAACTCACCAGGACGACGTTGTCGCCCCGCTTCACGCGCCCCTCGTCGTAGGCGACCTTCAGAGCCGACGGGATGCTCGCCGACGTGGTATTGCCGAAACGGTCGATGGTGATGGCCATCTGTTCGTCCTGCAATCCCAGACGCCGCTGCGCCGCCTCGATGATTCGGATATTGGCCTGGTGGGGAACCAGCAGGTCAACGTCGGCCCCCTGCATTCCGTTCCGCTCGACGACCTCGAGGGCTACGTTCGCCATGCCGCGTACGGCGTACTTGTAGACGTCCCGCCCCTCCTGGTAGATGTAGTGCAGCTTGTCGCGGACGGTCTCGGCGGAGGGCGGCATGGCGCTGCCGCCGGCCTTCTGGTGCAGGTGCTTCACGCCCACGCCGTCCATGTGGTTGACCGCATCGATGATGCCGCCGTCGGCCGGGTCCACCGGCTGCACGACCACCGCGCCGGCGCCGTCGCCGAAGAGGATGCAGGTGTTGCGGTCTTCGTAGTCGGTGATCGACGACATGACCTCTGTGCCGATCACCAGGGCGTTGCGCGTCAGGCCGCTCTCCACGTAGGCCCGCGCGGTTTCGAGCGCGTATATGAAACCGCTGCAGGCGGCCTCGATGTCGTAGCCCCAGGCCTTGTCGGCGCCGATCAGTTTCTGGATGACGCAGGCGGTGGCCGGAAATGTCATGTCGGGCGTGACCGTGGGCACCAGGATGAGATCCACGTCCATGGCGTCGAGCCCGGCATGGTCAAGGGCCTGTTGGGCGGCCAGGGCGCCGTGGTGCGACGCGGGCGTGCCCTTCTCCACCAGGTGACGCTCGCGGATGCCGGTACGTTCGACGATCCAATCGTCCTTGGTATCGACCATCGTCTCCAGATCGGCGTTGGTAAGAATGCGTTCGGGGAAACTCATGCCCAGACCGGTGATGCCGGCTCTCTTCAGGGTGCGCTCTGCCATCGGAACAGTCCTTTGCTCGCAGGTTGGCCGCTGCCGTCGTCGTGGATTCTCGTGCAAGGAGACGGCCCCTGGGGACCGTCCCAGAGGTAATGCAAACGGTTCGCAGACCGTATGTCAACTCATCATTGGGGGAACGGAAAACCCCCGGCCGGTCGGCCGGGGGTCGCATTGCAAAGACGGTGTGCAGACTAGTCTTTGGACTTGTCGACGCCCCCGTTAAGCTCATCCTGCCAGGTCTTGAGCTCGTCCCATTGTCCTTCGGCGGCCATGCCGGCCTGCTTGGGCCATGTGTCGCCGATACGACCGGCCAGGGACGCGTAGTCCTCGTTGCCCTCGAGCAGGGCCTTGAGCTCGTCGACGCTCTTGGCGGCCAGGTCGGCGAAGGTGACGACGCCAACGGCCTGGAAGGCTTCGGCGAACTTGGGACCGACGCCCTCGATCTTGGTCAGATCGTCGGGAGCTGTGTCTTCAGAAGCGTCTTCGGAGGCCTCCTCGGCGGGGATCTCCTCCACCACGTCGTCCTCGGTGATCTCGGGCGCGGCTTCGGCCGTCGGCTCGGACTTGGCCTTCTTGGACTTGGGCGTGAACTCGGCCTCGACCAGTTCGAGAATGGCCATGTCGGCGTTGTCGCCCTTGCGGGGGCCGTCCAGCTTCAGGATGCGCGTGTAGCCGCCGGGACGATCCGCGTAACGCGGTCCGAGCTCCTCGAACAGCTTCTTCAGTACGGCCGGGTCGGTCAGCTTGCGGGCTGCCATACGACGCGAATTCAGGTCGCCGGCCTTGGCGTAGGTGATCAGACGCTCGGCGACCGAACGGGCCTCCTTGGCCTTGGCCGTCGTGGTCTTGACCCGCTCATGGCGCAACAAAGACGTCACCATGTTGCGGAACATCATCTTGCGGTGGCTCGCGGTGCGGTTCAGTTTGCGACCGCGCACGTTGTGACGCATGATCTCCATCCTCTTTCTTCCGGCCACAGCCGGTCGGTCTTCATTTCAGCGACGAGTCGGTCGCTCAGGCTTCGACGCCCGTCTTTACCTTTTCCGATACTTCGGGATCGAAAGCCATACCGAACGACAGGTCCATGCCGTCCAGGATATCCAGGATCTCGTTCAGGCTCTTGCGACCGAAGTTGCGGAACTTGAGCATTTCCTGCTCG
>DAOVZQ010000066.1 GCA_030635025.1 bacterium | reverse complement strand
TTGGCGTACTCGTCGTCGCCCAGGGCGGGATAGTAGGAAGGACTCTTGCCGATGCGCCGCGAATAGAACAGTCGGTCGCTCGTGAAGCTGCCGCCGGTGATCGCCGGAGCCAGACGCAGGTCCATTATATCGGCGCCCTCTACAAAGAACGGTCGTCGCTCGCTGAAGTAGGTTTCGAAAGCCGTCAGGTTCACCTGCGAAGGGTCGGCCTCAACCTGGCCGAAGTCCGGGTTGATCGTGAAGTCCAGGGTGAGATCGCTGCTCAATCCGATTTTGCCGTCCATGCCCAGATCGAAGTTGGACGAACTGCCGTCGCGGAACGGGTTGCCCGGCTCCTTTGCAAAGGTCTCGGCGCGGCTCGAGCTGTAGGGCATGATCTCGACGCGCCGCGCCGGCTTGATGCCGCTGATGCCGTGGATCTCGCCGAAGTTGCTCACCCAGCCCGAACAGTCGCGGGGGATCTCCTGCCACGTGGAGCGCTCCTCTTCGCGGAAGATCCGCCGTTGCACCTGCAGGCCCCACACCTGGTCGTCCGCACCGTCGAAACGCAACTGACTCAAGGGGATTCGCATCTCCGCGGTCCAGCCCTGGGAATCGACATGCGTGGCGCCTTCCCACACCGGATCCCAGCTGCCGTCCCAGCGATTGCCGTCGTTGGAGATGAATTCGTCGCCGCGTGTGCCGGAAAGGCTGAGAGTGAAGGAGAAGGCCGTACGCTGGTCGTGGTAGCTGTCGATGTTGATTTCGACCCAGTCGCCGGGGAATCGGTCGCGCCGGGCGAGCATGCTGCGGACCTCGTCGGGGTCGTCGTCCATGCGGAAGCCGAAGTAGAGGGCTTCGTCGTCGTAGAGGAGCTTGAACTGTGTTTGAGCTGTGGGGGGCGCGCCGTCTTCGGGCTGGCGCTGCACGAAGTCGCCGGACCAGGTCACGGCGTCCCAGGCGGCCTCGTCCACGCGCCCGTCGAGAGTCGGTTTGTGTCCGCTGACGCGTTGGGTCTCGTAGATGCGGGGCGGGGGGGCGTCGGCGTTGCGGGCGAGTAGAGGTGTGGCGATGCAGACTAACATCGTAACGATCAGTGTAGCGCGCATGATTACGTCCATCCTGTGGGGTCGTTCGGTTGTCGGGATTCGGTACCCCGCCTGGGGAGCGGCGGGCGTCTGCGTACCGGGTCTTATTACAGGATTAGACGTCGGAATGTTGCGGCGGGTTGGCAGAAAGTACGAAATGAATCGTGGATGCGTGAAAAAGGGCCGGCTGCGGATTGCGGCCGTCAAAGGTCGGCTTGCGCAGGTTGTAAACCAGGGTCTGATCGTTGAGACGGCCGAGCCGTTCCAGACCGTGGCGGTCCCACTGCGCGATCGTGACCGAAGCGTCGCCCGACCAGCCTCCAGCATGGCCGGACAAAATAACGGCGGTGTCCAGGGTGTGGACAGCCGCGTTGTCCAGGTGGCCATCCCGCTGCAACCAGCGCAGACCCCGCTTGCGGATCTTCGTCTGGACCGGCTGGAAGTCGGCACCGTTTAAACGAAAACCACGGTGTTGGGGTATGGTGTGCAGGTTCAGGACCAGGGGGACGGATTGGTGCCGATTTCCGATGCGCCAATTACGGTTACGGAACCCACAGGGTGATTCCATATCCGCAGAACTCGGTACTGCGCCAGGAACTCAAAGAAACGCCCCCCGCCCGAAGGCGGGGGGCGTTCAGTGATCGTCGGAAACCGGCCTAGACCTTGGCCGCGTCCCCCACCATCCGCTTCAGGATCTCCATCCGCGTCTCGTAGTCCTCAGCGAACTGCACGATGGCCCGGGTGATGTTATCGAGATCGATCCCGGAGTCCTCGCAGACCTCGTCGAGTACCCCGCCCTCGCGCCACATGTCGTCGTGGTCGCTGCAGACGGCGTACTCACCGGCCAGGGGATTGAAGTTCCAGTCCGACATGAGCCGGCGGACGCGGTTGGTGATGTAATGAGACCGCCGGTTTGCGCTTTTTGACTACCTAGTATAGTGCCTTCACATTCCCCCAGGTCATCACATTGTTGGCCACCACTAGTTCGCAGTTGTCCTTGTTGACCCAGGCGCAGGGTGTGCCCCAGGCGCCGAAGATGTGCTGGCAGGGGGTGGGGGAGCCGGCTTCCGAGGTGTAGCCGGGGCCTTCGGGGAACGTCGTTGAGCCGGTGACTCGGCCGATGGTGAAGATGGCGTAGGGATCGACTTCGATGCCGATATAGGACAGCGTGATGCTGGCGAGCATCGTCGCCTCACCCGTGAATGCCAAAGGGGGCGTTGTCGTGCCGACGATGTTGTCTGGACCGCAGTCCCAGCCAAATCCATCATGCGTATAGGTCCAGCACACTGGTAACGGGACAATAGGATTGGCATCGACTTCAAGGCGCGCTTCCCAGGCCAAGACGGCGGGTTGGTTTGTAGACGGTCGTGTCAGCATCAGATACGCCGTCACGGGTTGGTAGCCAGGACCGAGTTCATAGCAGAACTGAGTCGCCCCGAGATCGAAGTAGATGCTCATCCCATCAGGATGGGGATCGATCTGAGCACTGGCCGGGCCGCACATCGCCAAGCTGAGCACAATCAAGAACAGTAGCCGATGTTTCATGTGTCTTCTCCCCAGTCATTGATATGCGTAAAGTCTAGAACAAGAGATTCGTATAAGTCTGCATTCTACCATAAATACGTAGGGTTTGTCATGGTATGGGACATGGCGTGTCACTGTCGGATAGCCCCAGTTTCCCGACTCGCTCCGCCGATAGACAAGAAAACGCCCTTCGTCTTCGGACGGAGGGCGTTTCGTGTGGGATGACTGAGACTCAAACCTTGGCCGCGTCCCCCACCATCCGACGCAGCAGCTCCATCCGCGTCTCGTAGTCCTCGGCAAACGCGATGACGGCCCGTGTGATGTTCTCAAGATCGATCCCCGAGTCTTCACACACCTCGTCCAGCGCCCCGCCTTCGCGCCACATGTCGTCGTGGTCGCTGCAGACGGCGTACTCGCCGGCCAGGGGATTGAAGTCCCAGTCCGACATGAGCCGGCGGGCCCGGTTGGTGATGAACGTGCTGTTCATGCGGTCGGCGCCGGTGATCACCGTGTCCTGGTAGGCCTGGTCCTGCAGCTTGAATAACTGCGGGCTCGGCACCGCCACGATCTTCACGTTCACACCGGCGGCGTCGATGGCCTCCAGCGCGTTGATCGTGTTGTACGTGCTCATGGTGCCCTGCACGAAGAAGCAGCCCTGCTGGGGCAGGTCGGCTTTGTAATCGCGCAGGATGTAGGCGCCCTTGGCCGCCAGGAAGTACGAGCCCAGACCCAGAGCCTTACGGTCCGGGATCGTCAGGCCGGGACGGGTCAGGTGCAGCGCCACGATGGGCTTGTCGGTCTTCATGGCCGCGGCCAGCATGACCGGTACCTCGTTGTACTCCCAGGGATGGATGTCGATGACGTGCCCGTCGGGGAACATCTGGGTGATGCCGGGGGAGAAGATGCCGAAGTGGGTCCGGCTGTCTTCGGCGGTCTCGGGGCCGCTGTGTCCGGCGATCCAGATCACCTTGCCGAGTTTGTGCTCGCAGTCCTGGGCCATCTGGCTGTACAGACGCATGGCGCCGTACTTCAGGTAGCTGAAGGAGCCGTAGGTCGAGCAGGCCGTGTAGAAGCCGTTGAACTCTTCCTCGGGCTTATCGGCCATGTTCACCGCGGCGGCGCCCACGCAGAGGCTGGCGTTCTGGAACTCGGTGATCTCCTGGGGCAGGAGCACGCCCTCGGGCGCGGTGTCACGCTCGTACCAGCCGTAGTTGGACATGTCGTCGTAGTCGGCGGCGAAGCCGGCGATGTTGGTCGAGCCGGCCAGATCGGCCGAGCAGGCCAGGAACAACGGGCGGCCGTGGTTCTCGCGGCAGTAGGAGTTGATCCAGCTGCCCCACTTGGACAGGGCCGCGCGGTTGGGCTGCTTGGTGCCCGGTTCGGCCCACATGTTCTCGGGGTAGTTCTCGAAGTCCCAGAGAGCGTCGTCGTGCAGGGGATTGTTGGCGACCGGGATGCGGAAGCCGTCGATCTCCTCGGGGACGCTGTCGCCCAGTTCGACCAGACGGTCGGCCAGGTAGGCGACGGTCTCATCGTTCTTGCGCAGCACGTCCAGGGCCACGTTCATGTTGGCCGCGAACTGGTCGCGCAGGTCGCCGCCGGTGGGGGTGTCCTCGCCCTTGCCGACCCAGGGGGCGTCGTACTTGTCGGTGAATTCCTGGCGGCACTGCCAGAAGAGGTCGCTGTTCAGGGCGTGCGGGGCTCCGTGGCTGGCGTTGTCGTACTTGTGGTAGCCACGGCCCTTGCGGGTTTTGCCCCACATCATGCCGGGACGGCCGGCTGGGTTGTCGCCCTCGATCATTTCGAAGAGCGCGCGGGTGACGTCGTTCCAGTCGCTGCCGTCGACGGCTTTGTGTGTGTGCCAGCCGTAGGGGGCGAACCAGTCTTCGGGCGTACCGTTGACGACCGAGCTGATCTTCTGGTTGTCGATGCCGTAGTCGTTCCAGTCCACCAGCAGGAACATGTTGTCCAGGCCCAGACCGTAGCCGGTGTTCTTCATCTCGTGCCAGCAGCCGGCGGTCAGGCCGCCTTCGCCCTCGATGCCGAAGACCTTCACGCCCGCGGCGCCGGCGCGCTTGAGTGCGATGGCCTCGCCGCTCATGATCGGGCCGCCGTGGCCGCTCGGGCCGGTGTTGAACTTCACGAACAGGTTGTTGTGGGCCATTTCCACGTGACCGGGCAGGCCGCCGCGGTTACGGAAGTCGAGGATGTTCTCCCAGGTGAGCATACGGTCGGGCGCGCCGGTGACCAGGTACTTGGGGTCGCCCGTCTTCTCGTGCATTGTGCGCAGGGCTTCGTTGAAGACCGACAGCATGGAATAGACCAGGGGCGCCGTGTGGCCGGCCACCAGGATGAAACGGTCGCCGAAGCGCTTGCCGGGGTTACGGATGTCCCAGCGCATGGCGCCGCCCAGCAACAGACTCAGGAACATGTGGGCCTTCGACCGGCTGCCGCCGGGATGCCCGCTCTGGCGATAGTTGAGCATGAGGTCGATCTGCTGATCGACGACGTCCTTGATCACTTCCCAGTGACCGAAGTTCTGCTTCTGCTCCTGGAAGCGTTTTTCGATATTAGACACGCTGGTCTCCTCTCGCGGCGCTATCGGGACAGTCGGCGCAATGATCCGCGCCGGGCTTGCCGGTATTTTCAGGCTTTTTGAAATCTGGCAGGACGGCTGCGTCTAGGCAAGGAAAACCGATTCTGCGGGGCGGGTCAGATCTTCGTATAACCCAGGTGATAGGTCTGTAAAACGGCCGCTGCTGCCTTGGCATCGTCCACGGCCCGATGCAGTTGGAAATCCAGGTTGATCTCCATCTTCTCAAGGATCGAATCGAGACGCTGGCCCGAGGTGCGGTGATGGTTCTCGGCCAACCAGATCGTGGCCACGGCGCGGATGTCGAAGGCGCCGCCGGCGATCGACGATCGGAAGTCCAGGTTGTGGGCGTCGCATTCGCGGCGCAGCAGGGGGATGTCGTAGTACGCGCCGAACGCCGCGATGATGGCCCTGTTGCGCGGTCCGTACCAGTCCAGGAAGCGCTGGCCGACGGCGGCGAAGGTCTCCTTGTCGGCGACCATCTCCGGCGTGATCGAGGTGAGGTTGGCGATGAAAGGTGTCACGGGATAATCCAGTGGCCGGACCAGTTCGCTGAACTGATCCTCGATCTCGAGACTGCGCTTGTTCAGACGCACCGCCCCGATCTCGATGATGTTGCTGCGTTCGGTCGTGTTGTTGCCCTCGTCCGATTCGGGACAAGTGGCTTCCAGATCGATCACGACGATGTCGGTGCTGTAGCGCATGGGAGGCTCCTTTGTGGCGGGAATTTAACATCCCGCGTCGGAAGGAACAACCTCGGCTCTGGTATGGCGGCGCCTACTCTTCACTTCCCTGCATTTTCAACTTCAACTCCGCATACCCGCAATACAGCACCGGCACTACGAGAATCGTAAGTACCTCGATGGCCATCCCGCCGAACGACGGAATCGCCATCGGCACCATGATGTCCGACCCGCGCCCTGTGGACGTGAGCACCGGCAACAGGGCCAGTATGGTCGTCGCGGTAGTCATCATCGCCGGGCGCACGCGGCGACTGGCCCCTTCGATCGTGGCGCGGCGGATCGCGCCGACGTCGGTGTGGCGTTTGCGAGCGAAGGTCTGGTCGAGATAGGTCGCCATGACCACGCCGTCGTCCGAGGCGATTCCGAACAGGGCGATGAACCCCACCCAGATCGCGACACTCAGGTTGATCGGATGGACCTGGAAGAGTTCGCGCATCCCGGTGCCGATGATCGCGAAGTCCAGGAACCAGGGCTGGCCGTAGAGCCAGATCATCAGGAATCCGCCCGCCCAGGCCACGAAGATCCCCGAAAACACCATGCCCGTCGTCGCGACCGACTTGAACTGGAAGTAGAGGATCATGAAGATCAGGAACAGGGCCACCGGCAGCACGACCATGAGCTTCTTTTCCGACCTGACCTGATTCTCGTAGCTGCCGGCGAAGGTGTAGCTCACGCCCTCGGGCAGGATGAACTCGCCGCTCTCGAGCTTGTGCGAGAGATGGGCCCGGGCGTCCTCGACCACGTCGACTTCGGCTTGGCCCTTGCGCATGTCGAAGAGCACGTAACCGATCAAGAATGTGTCCTCGCTCTTGATCGCTTGGGGGCCGCGCACGTAGCGAATTTCCGTGAGCTGCGCGAGGGGGATCTGCGCGCCGCCGACTGTCGGGACCAGAATGTCGTCCAGGTCCTCGAGGGAGTCGCGCAGTTCCCGCGCATAACGCACCCGTACCGGGTAACGCTCGCGGCCCTCGACCGTCGTGGTGACCTGCCGCCCGCCGATGGCGATCTCGATGACGTCCTGCACGTCGCGGACGGTCAGCCCGTAGCGAGCGATGGCTTCGCGGTCGATGTCGATTTCCAGGTACGGCTTGCCGACGATACGATCCGCGATGACAGCCTCGCGCTGGACCGACGGGACCTCTTTGAGGAAGCGCTCGATCTGTAGCCCCACGTCCTCGATGGCGTCGAGACTCGGACCCTTGATCTTGACGCCCATCGGGGCCCGCATGCCGCTCTGAAGCATCACGATCCGGGCGGCGATGGGTTGGAGCCGCGGCGCCGACGTGGTGCCGGGCAGCTTCGTGACGCGTACGATCTCGTCCCAGATGTCGTCGGGGGAGGTGATCTCGTCGCGCCACTGCCTGAAGGCCTGGCCGTGCGGATCGGGAATCAACTCGTCGTCCGTGTCGCGCGCGAATTCACCGGTCTTCTTGTCGAAACGGAAACGCATGCGACGTCCGTCCCGGTCGAGCTTGTACTCGGGGACGTAGTTCACGACGGTCTCCACCATGGAGATGGGCGCTGGGTCCAAAGGTGAGTCCGCTCGACCGATCTTGCCGACGACCGACTCCACTTCGGGGATGGCCGCCATGCTCATGTCGAGCTTCTGGAGCACGTCGAGCGCTTCGCCGATCGATGCGTGCGGCATGGTCGTCGGCATGTACAGGTACGACCCCTCGTCGAGGGGTGGCATGAACTCCTTGCCGAGTCCCGGGAATGCACTTTTAGGCCCGGACCAGAGTCGCCCCATGACCGTGTCGGATTCGTCGTGGATACCCGGCAAGATGCTGAACGTTCGTTCGAACCCCAGCCAGATCGAGAGGCCCGTCAACAGCAAGACCGCCGGCAAGGCCAGGAAGGCCGCCTTGTGATCCAGGCACCACCGCAACAGTCGCGGGTAGACGCGCGCGAAGAAGTGGAAGAGCAGCAGCAGGCCGCCCAGGGTCACGGCGACGAAGAGGACGTTCAGAAGCAGGCCCTTGCCGGGGCCGAGCGGCAGCCAGTGTTCGGTCAACAGGAACGCGACCATCAGCACGGCGATGTAGTTTACCGTGAGCGGTCCGAAACGTTTGAAACGCTCTGGGATACGACCTTCCAGCAGGGAGTAGGCACCCCACAGGATCATTGCCAGTCCCACCCACACAGAGAGCTTGACCAGTGCGATGATACCGACGGCCGCAAGCGCCACGCCGGCGATCTTCTTCGCGAACCGGCCGCCAAGCTTCCACGTGAACAGGAGATGGGCAAACGGCGGAATGACCGTCAACGCCACGATGATCGATGCGATCAGGGCGAAGGTCTTTGTGTAGGCGAGGGGCTTGAAGAGTTTGCCCTCGGCAGCCTCCATGGTGAAGATCGGCAGGAAACTGACGATGGTCGTCATCACCGCCGTGACCACCGCGCTAGCCACTTCCGAAGCGGCGCGGAAGACGACCTCGAGCTTGTCGTCGTCCGGTCCGGCCTCGCCCATTCGTTTCGTTATGTTCTCGACGAGTATGATCCCCATATCCACCATGGTGCCGATGGCGATGGCGATGCCCGACAGCGCGACGATGTTCGCGTCGACCTTGAACAGCTTCATGCCGATGAAGCTCATCAGCACGGCCAGCGGCAATAAACCCGCCACAAGCAGGCTGCTGCGCAAGTTCATGATCAGGACAATCACCACGATGATGGTGATCAGGATCTCTTCAGTCAGCGCCGTCTTGAGCGTGCCGAGGGTCTCGTGGATCAGGCCCGAACGATCATAGAACGGGACGATGGTGACCTGGCTGACGCGGCCGTCGGGCAGGGTGCGGCTGGGCAGGCCCGGCGAGATCTCGTCGATCTTGTCCTTCACGTTCCTGATGGTGGCCAGGGGGTTCTCGCCGTAGCGCACGACCACGACGCCGCCGACGGCCTCGGCGCCGCCCTTGTCGAGGGCGCCGCGTCTCTGGGCCGGTCCCAGGCTCACCGTCGCGATGTCCCGGATCCTGACGGGCACGTTGTCCCGGACGGCCACGACGCTCGCCTCTATGTCCTCGATGCTCTTGAGGAAGCCCAGGCCGCGAATCAGGTACTCGGCGCTGTTGATTTCGATGGTCCGCGCGCCCACATCGACGTTCGACTGCCTCACCGAGTCGTAGACCTGGCCCAGGGCGATGCCGTGGGCGGTCATGGCGTCGGGATCCACGTCGATCTGGTACTCCTGGACGAAGCCGCCCACGGATGCCACTTCGGACACGCCATCCACCGACATCAGCGCGTAGCGGACGTACCAGTCCTGGACCGTGCGTAGCTC
>DAOVZQ010000493.1 GCA_030635025.1 bacterium | reverse complement strand
GAGCTGGGATGTCATCCGGTCGTAACGCAAACCGGGTCGAAAGGCCAGCAGTGCAGGGTTTGCCCAGACGTTCACATTCCCACCCCAGGACACGGCCACGCCCGCGCCGCCCATGCCTTCGGCCCGCACTGAGGTGTTGAACTCGAGCGCAATGGCACCGGCTCCGCTGATGGCGTGTGCGGAGTTGGGAGTACACGGGATGGATAAGCAAATCCATAGGACAGCTACTAGATAACGCATGGTGGACCCTTCCCTGATCAATGATTGAACAGTAATATTCAGGGGGGAGTGTGCCATAAGAAGGAGGTGGAATCAATCGCAGCGGCGTGCGGCGGCCATCTGGACGTGGGCCAGGAAATCTTGTCGGTCGGTTGCGCTTTCAAGGTCTTCGTCCTCGACGATGACCAAGTCGGGGCAGGTCTCTCTAAATACCTTGGTGAAGAGCCCGTCACTCTGCAACGGTTCGGCGCTCGGCTCTGGATACAGGGCGGCCGTACCGACGCCGCAGCTGGGCGAACGACTCTTGAGCACGATCCCGTCCAGCCCCTCGGCCGTCAACTCCGCAATGCGTCGCCGACACCACGCGTTCATGCGCTCGGTCCAGTCCTCTCCCGACGTCACGCCGATCATGCGCGGCGCGCCCGGGTCGCCCATCAGGTCCACCGGTTCGCGCGGCACGCTCATACCCAGTTCGGTCTCGGGGCAGACGGGCACGAGAGTGACCTCGCGTGAGAGCACGTCGCGCACCCAGGTGTGGGGCTTGGTGTCGCCGTCATAGCGAACGCGTTCGCCCAGCAGACAAGCGCTGACGGCGACGCGGATCTTCGGGTCGTGTGCCATATCAACCTCCGGGCGGATTATAGGCTTACCGGGAGACGACGGGCCAGACGTATCGACTCGGGACTCACGTCGGCCTGGTAGCAGAGGGCTTCGACTCCAGCCGTGACGGCTTCGCGCAATGCCGCGCCGTAGGCCGGGTCTATGTCGTCGGCCGGCGCGAAGCTTTCGGCGTCGGCCCGCTGCACCACGTACAGCATGACCGCCCGATCACCGGCCGCCACCTGGGCTGTGAGCTCCCGCAGGTGTTTGCGCCCGCGTTCGGTCACCGCGTCGGGGAAGAGGGCCACGCCGTCGCGAGTGAGCGTGACGTTCTTGACCTCCACCCAACAGCGCTCGTCGTCCCGCTCCAGCAGCAGGTCGATGCGCGAGTTCACGCCGTATCGCACCTCGCGCCGCAGGTTGTCGTAGCCCTGCAATTCGGTGATCGTCCCGTCCTCGACGCCTTCCTGCGCGAGCGTGTTCGGTGCCGACGTGTTGATGCCCGCCAGAACACCGTCGGCCTCGATCAGCTCGTAGGTCCACTTCAATTTGCGCTTGGGATTGTCGGCGGGGGAGAGCCACACCGGGCTGCCGGGCGTGTTGCAGCCCAGCATGGTCCCGGTGTTGTTGGTGTGGGCGATAACCTCGCGGTCGTCGTCCAGTTTCACGTGGACGAGGAAGCGCTTTTCGCGCTTGATCAATGTGCCGCGCACGAGCGGCTCGGCGAAGTTCACGATTCCTGAACCGGATGCGCCTTGACCCAGCGATCGTAGAACACAAGCCCCACAGCCGTCGAAGCGGCCAGGATCGCGAACACGATCCACATCACTTCGGGTTTGTCGATACCGCCGCGCTCGACCGGTCCGAAGTGCCCGTACATCACACCCGACAGCAGTCCGCCGAACAGATGTCCCAGGGCGGTGCACCAGTAGAAGTACCCCATGTACATGCCGACCTTGCCCGGCGGTGCGATGCGGCCCGCGTATTCCTTGCTCTTGGGACTGGCCATCATCTCGCCGATCGAGAAGACCAGGATCGCGACCACGATGATCCAGCCACTCATGCCGATAATGAAGACCAGGAAGCTGATCACCGTGACGACGACGCCGTTGATGATGGTGTTCAGGGGCTTCACGTTGCGCATCATCCAGGAGATGGCGATCTGGCCCAGGATGATGCCGAAGGCGTTGAGGTTGATCATGTGCTCGGGCTTGATCTGCTCGTTTTCGAGGAAGGCCTGGCCCCAGTTGACGGTCGAGACGCCCATCGATTCGAAGAGGCCGGTGATCCAGCCGGCGGCCGGTGTCATGGCGCGGATCACGTCGGTGGTGTCGGCGTAGTCGCGGATGTATTCGGGCAGCGTCAGGAAGATCTGGTTGAAGCTGGTCCAGAAGCCGGCCATCAGCAGCAGGAAGACCATGTAACGGCCTTCGCCCACTTTCATGGGCTGCAGCAGCCAGTGGCCCTGGCCGGCGCGGCGGCCGCTCATGCGCAGGAAGACGTCGATGATCAGGTTGAGTGCGATCCAGCCCAGGGAGATGGGGCCGATCAGGCCGAAGGGCCACCACTTCGAGCCCATGACCAGCACCGTCAGGACGCCGGAGATCAGCAGGAAGAAACGACCGTTGCCAACGACCTCCACCATGCCCTGCATGATCTCGCCGAGGCTGCGATTCTCGGTCTTCGCCTTATCTTCGGCGGTGCGCGGGTCG
>DAOVZQ010000429.1 GCA_030635025.1 bacterium | reverse complement strand
GTGACATACGCCCTGATGAACCTGGGCGCCTTTGGTGTCGTGACCTATCTGAGCCGAAATCGGATTGATGAAGCCGATGCCATTTCAGGTTACGCGGGCCTTTCGCGACGGCGTCCCCTGGCTGCGGCCACCCTGGCCGTGTTCCTGTTCTCGCTGGCGGGGATTCCGCCTGCTGCCGGTTTCGTGGGCAAGTTCTACATCTTCGATGCGGTCGTGAAGGCGGGACTCCTGCCTTTGGCGATCTGGGGCGTCATCAACTCCCTGCTTTCGGTCTACTTCTATCTGCGGGTCATCGTGGTCATGTACTTCAAGCCCGCCGAGGGCGACCTGCACGAAGGATCGAGCTGGGAAGTGGCCTTCACGGTGGTCGTACTGGCCGTGTTGGTGCTTCTGCTGGGCGTCATGCCGGGCCCGCTTTTCGAGTTGGCTTCACGGACGTTCGCACACATGGCGTTCTAAGCGGACAGGTTATTTCTGGGATGGGAAACGGCGGCGGGTCACAGGGCCCGCCGCCGTTCTTTTCAGCGGAAGGCGGGGAGTCCCGTGATGTCGGCGCCGACGATCAGGGTGTGGATGTCATGGGTTCCCTCGTAGGTTATCACCGATTCGAGATTGGTCATGTGACGGCCGATGGGATGCTCGTCGGTGATGCCGGCCGCTCCGAGCACGTCGCGGGCGGTACGCGCGCAGTCCAGGGCCATCGCCACGTTGTTGCGCTTGGCCAGGGACACCAGGGGCACCTCGTCGACGCCGCGATCCTTGAGCCGGCCGAGTTGGTGGACCAGCGCCTGGGCCTTGGTGATTTCCGTGAGCATGCGGACCAGCTTGCGTTGGACGAGTTGGAAGGATGCGATGGGATGACCGAACTGTTCGCGCTCGAGAGCATAGCGCAGGGCCGATTCGTAGCAATCGGACGCGGCGCCCACGGCGCCCCACGCAATGCCGTACCGGGCTTGATTCAGACAGGCCAGCGGCGCCTTCAAGCCTCGGGCCTCGGGTAGGCGGGCCGTATCGGGCAGACGGACTTCGTCGAACGAGAGTTCACCGGTGTCGCTGGCGCACAGGGAATACTTGCCGTGAATGGGGGCTGCCCCGAAACCCGGCGTGCCCCGTTCCACCAGGAAGCCGAGTACGCCTTCGGGACCCCGGGCCCAGACTACGGCGATGTCGGCGTGATTGGCGTTGGTGATCCACATTTTGGCGCCGTTGAGAATCCATCCGTCGCCGTCGGGCGTGGCCGTCGTCTCCATGCCGCCCGGATCGCTGCCGTGGTCGGCTTCGGTCAGACCGAAACAACCGATTGCCCGACCCGACGCCAATTCGGGCAGCCAACGGGCTTTTTGCGCCTCATTGCCGTACGTCGCGATGGGCCACATGACCAGGCTGCCCTGGACCGAGGCGAAACTGCGCAGCCCGCTGTCGCCTTTTTCGAGTTCCTGACAGATGATGCCGTAGATCGTGTAGGAGAGTCCCTGGCAGCCGGGTCCGTGGATCGAGGGACCCAGCAGACCAAGCGAGGCCATTTCGGGCACGAGATCCATGGGAAATGTGCCGGCCGCATGGTGGTCGCGCACCACGGGCATGAAACGGTCGGCCACGAATCGCCGCACCGTATCGCGCACGGCACGCTCCTCATCGCTGAAGTTTTCCTCTAGATGATAGTAGTCCACACCGGTCACGGGCGTCATTTCGACTCCTGCCTTAAGGGTTGGGAATCAACATCGTGAAGATACCATGGACCGACCGAGTCGCAAGCGTGGCTTGACCGAAGGCGATTTTTTGTCTAGAAGATGGTGAGGTATTAACGCACCAGAGCGGAGAGGGATGGACTGACATGTTGCGCAACTTGTGGCGCTGGGCCAGGGGACTGATGGCGACGGCCTTGTGGTCGTTCGTCCTGGCGGGTCTGCTCGGCATGGCCGAGGGCATGAGCCAGTGGCTGCGATTCGACATATTGAGCGAGGGCGGGCCCGGCTTCGTCAGGGCCGTCGCTCCTACCGTGGCCCTGTATGGCTGGGTGGCGATGGTGGTCGCCGCAATCTTCTATTCGGTCTTCTACTTCGTTGTCCGTCGTCGATCCCATCCGCGCCGACAAGCCTATGCGTATGCCATCTCAACGGTGCTGGCCCTGTTCTTTTTCTTCTATGCGGGTTATCTGCTGCGTGAGCACATCTCCATCGACTGGTGGCTCGTAACGAACAATGACGCCGTGTTGGCGGTCCAGACCCTCATCATGATCGCCACGGCTGCTCTTCTGGCCAAGCCCGTCCTGAACCTCGCCACGCGGCAGGTGCTCAATCCCTGGCGCAATATTTTCCTGGCGGTCGTCTTCGTGGTGGTTTTCACAAGCCTATGGCCGAACTGGCGCGAGGAGGGGATTGCGGAACGTCTGGCCGGACTGGAACGCATCGATGCGACTGGAGACGACGATCGTCCGAACCTCGTGCTGGTCACCATCGACACGTTGCGTCGCGACGCCGTCTCAGCCCTGAACGTGGAGGCCCCACCCACTCCGGGTCTGGACGCCATTGCCGCCGATGGAATCCTTTACGACAATTTCTGGTCGTCGAGTTGCTGGACGCTGCCGGCGATGAGCACGCTGATGACCGGGCACGCGCCCAGAACTCTGGGAGTGGCCCAGCTTTCCGGTCTTCCCAGCGACGTTCCCACACTGGCCCAGTCCGCCTGGAGCGCTGGCTACCGAACGGTCGCCTTCGCTTCGAATCCTTTCCTCACACCCACATACGGTTTCGACCGCGGTTGCGAGGAATTCGAACACGCCCTGGTGCTGGAACCGCTGACGCCCGCATATCGATCGATTCTGGCCCGGGAACTGGATTACCTGGCCGGTGACCGGCTCGACCTGGACGACGG
The DNA here is from genome assembly GCA_030635025.1 of bacterium. Lineage (GTDB taxonomy): Bacteria > Krumholzibacteriota > Krumholzibacteriia > LZORAL124-64-63 > LZORAL124-64-63 > JAHIYU01. The sequence continues at coordinate 280 of DAOVZQ010000429.1, read as the reverse complement.
CCCGATCGTGATCGGCAAGGCGGTCCGTTGGCTCGAGAATCGTCGTGGCGACGAACCCGTATTCCTGTGGCTGCATCTCATGGATCCACACGTCCCGTATCGCTGGCTGGATCTTCCCGACGGTGTTCCCGCGATGGGCGAGGGCCCGGGTGTTCCGGCCGACCGCGGAGATGTACCGGATGACCCCCTCTTCGAGGACGGCACGTTTCCGGGTACCAATCTTCCCCGGGTCCGCGAGGCCCTGCCGGGTCTGTCCAATGAAGTGCGCGCGGGCTTGCGG
>DAOVZQ010000355.1 GCA_030635025.1 bacterium | reverse complement strand
AGGCAATTCCTGGTAGTCCTTCTCGTTCTCCCGCGGGATGATCAGCACTTGGCAGCCGGCTCTCACTGCGGCCACGGCCTTCTCGGGCAGACCGCCGATCGCCAGCACCTTGCCGCGCAGGGTGATCTCACCGGTCATGGCGACCTCGCGGCGCACCTGGACTTCGCCGAGCAGCGAGACGATGGCCGTCGCCATGGCGATGCCGGCGCTGGGGCCGTCCTTGGGCACGGCGCCTTCGGGTACGTGGATGTGCAGGTCGTTGTGCTTCATGAAATCCTCGGGCAGCCGGTCGCAACGCGTGCGCGCGAAGCTCAGGGCCGTCTCGGCGGACTCCTTCATGACGTCCTTGAGATTACCGGTCAGCTTGAGTTTGCCGCCGCCGGGCATGCGCGTCGCTTCGATCTGCAGGATTTCACCGCCGACCGAGGTCCAGGCCAGACCGGTCACCACACCGATCTCGTGTTCGCCCTCGATCTGCTGCCGGCGATACTTGGGAACACCCAGGTACTTGTTCACGTTACGCGCCGTGATGCGTCCGGGGAACTTGCCGTGCTCGGACTTGTGCTTGGCCATCTTGCGGCAGATGGCCGCGATCTCGCGCTCAAGCTGACGAACACCCGCCTCTCGAGTATAGCCGTCGATGATGGTCCCGAGGGCCTGGTCGCTAAAACCCTGGCGCCACTTGGCGACACCGTTGCGCTTCAGTTGCCGCGGCACGAGAAAGTCGCGGGCTATGGCCAGCTTTTCATGATCCAGGTATCCCGGCAGGCGGATGATCTCCATGCGATCCTCAAGAGCCGGCGGGATCGAATGCAGCGAGTTCGCCGTGGTAATGAACATGACCTCACTGAGGTCGAAATCCACCTCCAGATAGTGGTCGCTGAAAGTGGTGTTCTGCTCGGGGTCCAGCACCTCCAGCAGGGCCGACGAAGGATCGCCGCGAAAGTCCTGCCCCATCTTGTCGATCTCGTCGAGCAGGAAGACGGGATTCTTGGTGCCCGCCTTGCGGAGCGAGTCGATGACCCGTCCCGGCTTGCTGCCGATGTAGGTGCGACGGTGGCCGCGGATTTCGGCCTCGTCCCGCACGCCGCCCAGGGACAGGCGGACGAACTTGCGGTTCATGGCATTGGCGATGCTGCGGCCCAGGCTGGTCTTGCCCACGCCGGGCGGGCCCACCAGACAGAGAATCGAGCCCTGCATGCGCTTGGTCAGCTTCAGCACGGCGAGATACTCGAGGATCCGTTCCTTGACCTTCTCCAGACCGAAGTGATCCGCGTCCAGCTGATTGCGGGCCTTCTTGGTGTCGAGTCGATCACGTGACCGGGACGACCAGGGTAACGACAGCAACGTGTCGAGGTAGTTGCGCACCACGGCCGCCTCGGGCGACATGGCGGGCATCTTCGACAGGCGATTCATCTCGCGCTCGGCCGCCTCGCGGGCCTCATCGGTCAGGTCGGTCTCGGCGAGACGCTCGTGGTAATCCTCGACCTCGCTGTCCTCGTCGGCCGTGTAGCCCAGTTCCTTGCGGATGGCGCGCAACTGCTCGTTCAGGTAGAAGTCGCGCTGGTTCTTTTGGACCTGGCTCTGGACTTCGGTGTCGATGCGTTGCTCGATCTCGAGTATCTCCAACTCGTCCGCGAGGATCTGGTTGATCCGGCGCATCCGGCCGAGCAGGCTCGACTCTTCCAGAAGTTCCTGCTTCAGGGGAACCTTGCCCACGATATAGGCGCAGATGCTGTCGGTCATTCGCTCGATTTCGGACATGTTCAGCACCGAGAGAAGCACCTCGTCCGGCAAACGCTTGTTGAGCCGTACATACTCCTTGAATCGTTCCTTGATCGATCGACTCAACGCCTCGAGTTCCGGGCTGTCGACCGCGGTCTCCGGCAGGGACGAGACCACGACCTCGCCGAAATCCTCGGCCTCGATGAACTCGCTTACGGAGACGCGCGCGACACCCTCGACCAGGATCTTCAGTGTGTCGTCTGGCGTGCGGATGATCTGCAGGATCTTGATCACAGTCCCAATGCCGTAGAGATCGGTCGGGGCGGGTTCCTCGACCTCCGCCTCGTGCTGGGCGATGACGCAGATAAACTTGTCCCGGTCCATGGCGGCCTCGAGGGCGGCCACCGAACGGGACCGGCCCACCAGCAGCGGCGTCACCATGTAGGGAAAGACAACGACGTCCCGCAACGGCAGAAGCGGGAGCTGGGCCGGGAAGTCTGCTTCCTCGCCGTTCATCGTTACATGCTCTTCGGTCATCGTTCTCCTAGGGTCCGGCGGGCCGCGCCCGCCTCTTGAAGACGAGGGCGGGGTTCGTTGTCACGAAGCCCCGCCCGTCGAAATGAGTCGCCTCTCGTCAGGCGCCCTTGATGTCCAGGTCAGGCGCGTCGTTCAGGATCTGCGCCTCGGCAAGACCCTCGACGACATCTCCGTTGATGATCACCTGACGCGCGGTCTCCATGGACGGCACGTGATACATGACGTCGCGCATCACGTCCTCCAGGATGGAGCGCAGGCCGCGCGCGCCGATCTTGCGCGATATGGCCCTGTCGGCCACGGCCTCGATGGCGTCCGGCGTGAAGACCAGTTCGACGCCCTCCATGTCCAACAGCTTCTGATACTGCTTGGTCAGGGCGTTACGGGGTTCCTGCAGAATACGGATCATGGCGTCGCGATCCAGCTCCTCGAGCGCGGCCAGCACGGGCATGCGGCCGACCAGCTCGGGGATCAGGCCGTACTTGACCAGATCCGCGGGCTCGGTCAGCGGCAACACTTCGTCGTCGGTGACGGCGAGTCCCTTGTTTTCCTCGCGCTCGAAACCGAGCACGTTCTGGCCGATGCGTCGCTTGACGATGTCCGACAGCCCCTGGAAGGCGCCGCCGCAGATGAACAGGATGTTGCGCGTGTTGACCTCGATGTACTTCTGCTGGGGATGCTTGCGTCCACCCTGGGGCGGTACGTTGGCCACGGTCCCCTCGAGAATTTTGAGCAGCGCCTGCTGTACGCCCTCACCCGACACGTCGCGGGTGATGGACGGATTGCTGCTCTTGCGCGTGATCTTGTCGATTTCGTCGATGTAGATGATGCCCTGTTCGGCGGCCTGGGCGTTGTAGTCGGACGCCTGGAGCAGACGCACCAGGATGTTCTCCACGTCTTCACCCACATAGCCGGCCTCGGTCAACGTGGTGGCGTCGGCGATGGCGAAGGGCACATTCAGGAAACGCGCTAGGGTCTGAGCCAACAGGGTCTTGCCGGTGCCCGTATTGCCGATCAGCAGGATGTTGCTCTTCTCCACCTCCACGTCGTCCCCCACACGGCGCTGGTTGATGCGCTTGTAGTGGTTATAGACGGCGACGGCCAGACTGATCTTGGCCTCGTCCTGCTGGATCACGTACTCGTCCAGGTAGTCCTTGATCTCCAGAGGCTTGGCATAAGTCTGCATCGACTCGGGGGCTTCGTCGAGAAGCTCTCCCTCGAGAATGTCGTTACACAGCTTGATGCATTCGCTACAGATGTAGACGTTGGACGGACCCGCGACGAGTTTGGCAACCTCGTCCTGGCCTCGGGCGCAGAACGAGCACTTTATCATTTGCGGTGATCCGGTCTGTCGGCGCTTCATCCGGTTCCCTTCGTACAGAGCTCATGCTCTATCAGCTGTCTGTGTCGAGCTCGGAACGCTTCTCGATGACCTTGTCGACGATGCCGTAGGTCTGGGCATCGGCGGCGGACATGAAAAAGTCCCGGTCGCTGTCCTTGGCGATCCTCTCCAGGCTCTGACCCGTGTGACTGGCCATCATCGTGTACAGCTTGT
>DAOVZQ010000282.1 GCA_030635025.1 bacterium | reverse complement strand
TGGGGCCTGGGGCAGATGATGTTCTGCAAGACCCTCGTCGTGGTGGACGAAGATGTGGACGTCCACGACATGAACCAGGTGTTGTGGCGGGTGACGAATTCAATCGACCCCAAGCGTGACACGTTCTTCGTGGACGGACCGGTCGACCACCTGGACCATGCCGTGAACACCCAGTTCACCGGCGGCAAGATGGGCATCGACGCCACGACGAAATGGGACGGCGAGGAAGGTTTTGCCCGCGAGTGGCCGCCCATCGTTCGCATGAGCGACGAGGTCCGTACCGACGTGGACGCCAACTGGGCCGACCTGCTCGCCCGCCTGGAGACGTCGTGAGCCGGATCCATCAGCGCGGGGCCGACGGTTCGGTCGCCGATCCGACCGCCCACGACCACGAAGTGCGCGGCATGTTCTCGCGTATCTCCGGCGTCTACGATTTCATGAACCACGCCATGAGTTTCGACCGGGACCGTGTCTGGCGCCGCAACCTGGTGCGCCGACTCGACGCCGACACCGGGGCGCTGCTCGACCTCTGCGCCGGTACCGGCGACCTGGCCCTGGCGGCCCTGCGCGCCGATCGCGTCCGCATCGCCTTCGCCGCCGATTTCTGTGTCGACATGATGTCGGCCGGGCGCCGCAAGGGCTTGATCGAGCGCGTACCCGCATTGGGCGCCGACGCCCAACGCCTGCCCCTGCGCGACGCATGTGTCGACGCAGTGACCGTAGGGTTCGGCGTACGCAACTGGGCCTCCCTGCGCCTGGGCCTCGAGGAATGCGCCCGCGTACTGCGCCCCGGTGGTCAACTGCTGGTGCTGGACTTCTTCCGCGACGACCCCGGCGCGTCCGGCGAATCCCGCGGCAAGCCCGCCCCGCTACACTGGTGGCTCGATCGCGCAGTGCCGGCGGCCGGCCGGCTGTTGGGCCGTGACCGCGCCGCCTACGCTTATTTGACCGAGAGCATGGAACGGTTCGTCACGCCGGACGGGTTTGTCGCCTTGTTATCCGAGATGGGCTTCGCGGATACTCTCGTGGAGAGACAGACGATGGGTATTGCACATCTTGTAGGAGGACGGCTGGCGTGAACGAGCGATCTGTCACCATAGCCTGGACCGGCGCCAGCGGCCTCGCCTACGGCGTGCGATTGGTGGACGTGTTGCTGAGCGTCGGCCGCGATGTGACCCTGCTGCGCAGCGCGGCCGTTGATCAGACGGCGCCGGTGGAATTGGGCCGTACGCCGGAAGAAATCATCACCGACCTGAATCGCACAGCCGACGCCCACGGCGCATCCCTGACCGAGTACGGCCGGCACGAGTTTACGGCCCCGGTCGCCAGCGGCTCCGCCCTGGGCGGAGGCCTGGTGGTCTGTCCCTGTTCCATGAGCACGCTCGGCCGTATCGCGACCGGCTCGGGCACCGACCTGCTGCACCGCGCCGCCGATGTCTGCCTCAAGGAGCGCCGCCGTCTGATTCTGGTGCCGCGCGAAACACCTTTGGCCACCCATCACCTGGAGAACATGACCCGGCTGAGCGCCGAGGGCGCCATCATCCTGCCCGCCATGCCCGGCTTCTACAATGGTCCCAAAACCGTCGACGACCTGGTCGACTTCATCGTGCAGCGCGTGTGCGACCAGCTCGGCGTCGAGGTCGATCTGTCGCCGCGCTGGGGGAGTGACGCGTGACGGCCGGCCGCTATCTGGGGCTCGTCAAGTTCGAGCACACCCTCTTTGCCATGCCCTTCGCCATGATGTCCCTGCTCGTGGCGACGAACGGCCGGCCCGGCCTGGATACGCTTTTATGGGTTGTGGTCGCCATGGTGGGAGCGCGTAGCGCAGCGATGGCTTTCAACCGCTTGGTCGACCGTCATCACGACGCCCGTAACCCACGCACCGCCGAACGCCATATTCCCGCGGGGGAGGTGTCGCTTCGCGGCGCCGCCGTTTTTACGCTCATCGCGGCAGCGATTCTCGTCTTTGCCGCCTCCCGGCTCAACACGCTCTGCCTCGCCCTGTCGCCCGTGGCCTTGCTGGTGGTGTTGGGATACTCGTACACGAAACGTTTCACGCGATGGGCGCATCTGGCCCTGGGGCTCGGCCTGGCGGTAGCGCCGGTCGGCGCCTGGCTGGCCGCCACAGGTTCCTTCGCGGCGTTTCCCTTGTGGCTGGCGGGGGCGGTCATGTTCTGGGTAGGCGGCTTCGACGTCATCTACAGCTGCCAGGACGTGGACTTCGATCGACGTGAGGGATTGCACTCGCTGCCGGTGGCCGTGGGCGTCGCGGGCGCTCTCAGGGCGGCCCGAGCGCTGCACGGTCTGTCGGTGGTTTGTCTGGCCGCCGCTTTTGTGGGCAGCCCGGTTCTGGGCGCGGCGTCGCTGGTCGGTGTCGCGGTCATGGCACTGTTGCTGATTCAGGAACATCGGCTGGTGTGCGGCGGTGATCTGAGCCGTATCGACAAGGCGTTCTTCGTGATCAACTCATGGATCGGCGCGGCTGTCCTCTGCTGCGTATTGATCGATCTCTATCTGGTCTGAAATCCTCCCTGCATTTTTCCGAGTCCGTCGAATTGCCAACCCCCGGGGTCACCCACGAGGCGTATTGCGTTTTTTTTGCGCACGGGCCAAGTCATCAACCATCGCATTTCAGGCCGCTGTAGAACGTTTGTTGCGTAGGCAGCTATCCGCGGGGACTGTCGGAAAACTCTCTAATATCATGATATCAAACAAATTGAGACATACGAAAATCACCATACGAATGGACATCACCCAACGCTTCATATTGTGGCAATTCGTTTCCAGAAATTACTAAAGGGGGCATACGGCTTGCCGAAGAACTTCACTGGAATTCACCATGGGCCTGGCTAGACCGGCCCGCTCGGTCACAGGTCCAGGACGGACCAAATGAAAGGGATTCAGGGATGAAGAATTGGAAATGCGCCATCGTGGCCGTTGTGGTACTCGCCTTTGCGAGCCTGGCGGTTGCCCAGCCCACCATCGGTGTCTACTTCGACGAAGCCGGCGCCAGCCTCGATACTTCCGTCGAGCCCCTGCCCGGAATCGCGACGGGCTATCTGCTCATCAAGGACGCCAACATGCTCGTTGGCGGCGCCGCGTTCTCGATCAACATCGATCCGGCTCTGACCTACAATTTCAATCCGCTGACAGAGCAGGGCATGTTCCTGGGCGACGAGTCCGGACTGGAAATCGGTCTGTATAACTGGATGCCCATTTTTGATCCCGAGGACGTCGGCCTGCTGGCCACGTTCAGCTTCTACTCGCTCACCCAGGTGATCGGCGCCGAGATCAGCATCGGTTCTCACCCGAACTACAGCACGCCCATCGTCGCGAACAGCGAGAGTGTGCAGTTCGAGGCCGAGGGTCTCACGTCCCATCTGACCATCCACAGCACACCGACCATCGGCGTTTACTTCGATGAAGCGGGTGTCGATAACATCAAGATCACCAACGGCGGCGTTGGCGTGGTTCACTATGCCTACATCCTGGTCAAGAACGCCGAGATGCTGGTTGGCGGCGCCACGTTCAAGCTGGAACTGGATCCCTTGATCATGATCGGTAGCGCAAGTCCTGCCGACGCTCTGGTCCTGGGTTCGCTGACCACCGGCGTAGAGATGGGCCTGTACTCGTACCTGCCCGTCTTCGGAACCGATGTTGGACTGCTCTACAGCATGTATCTGATGACGTTCGACAACATCATGGAGGCTGCGCCTCTGACCATCGTCAGTCACCCCGCCTACGAGGTGCCGACGGTAGCCGACAACAACGCCTACCAGTTCGACGCCGAGGGTGAGACCGCGTATCTGACGATCGTGGTTCCGACCGAAGAGAAGGCTTGGGGCGAAGTGAAGAGCCTGTACAGGTAAGGTATCACCCCTGCGATGGTTTGCGCGTCTTCCCCCAAGGCTCGCAGGACCCCGTGGAGGCGAAGCGGGAGAGACCGAAAGGTCTCTCCCGCTTAATCGTATGCCAGGGCCCGGTGGTCAGTCGCCGCGCTTCAGGATGTGGAATCCGAACTCCGTCTCGACCCGTCCGGACACTTCGCCCGCCCTCAAGCTGAAGAGCTCGACTTCCAGGGGGCGGGGGAGAACCGCCGGCTCGATCACGCCGAGAGCGCCGCACTGGAACCGACTTTCCGCATCGTCGGAAAAGCGAGACGCCAGCTCGCAGAAATCCACGTCGCCGGTACGAAACATGGCCAGCACTTCATCGACCAGCAGTTCGGCCTGGGCGCGATTGCGCCGGATGCCGGCAGAGCTGCCGCGGGCGCCCGACCAGGAAATCAGGATGTGATGGGCCGATACCCGTCGTATGGGCTGTCGCATGAGCAGGTGAACACCGCTCTTTGTTTCGACGGTCGCGTCGAACTGGCCCGGCTCCAGGTCGAAGAGGGGGACCTCCAGGTCGAGGGGCAGATCGCCGCGTTTGAATATGCCCAGATAGCCGTCGTTCCGTTCCACGTTGGGATCGTCCGAATACTGGTGCGCCAGCTCGGCGAACGGC
>DAOVZQ010000262.1 GCA_030635025.1 bacterium | reverse complement strand
CCAACGATGCCGTCGTCGTATTGAATTTCGACATACTGATCGACGAACTGCAGGGGCCCTTGCGAATTTGTATTCCCATGTCCGCTTTCGAGCCCGTCTGGGACAAGTTCGATCCGGAGGAGAATTCCGAATACCGGTCGCCCTCCGAGGTTCGGCGCGATCGTCTGATGGTCCTGGAGGCCGTCAGGGGAGCCGAGGCGAGCCTGGTCGTAAATCTCGCCGACATCAACCTGACATTCCAGCACATACTGGACTTGAGCGAGGGCGATACGATCGCTCTCGGAAAATCCGTCAACACGCCCTTGTTGATGGAGGTGCAAGGCAAACCGATGTTCATGGGTCTGCCCGGAAAATTGAATCAGAACCGCGCCTTGAAACTGACCGAAAAACTGGAAGAGGAGGAGTAGCATGGCTCCGGATCTGGAAGATGCCGTCGAGGAGACTACCCAAGACAGCGCCGTCGCTACGCAGGACAAGCCGATCGAGGATCTGTCCGCCACGTCCGCCGAAGACACCCTCGGCGCCGAACCCAATGCCCTGGAGGACGATCTGGCTGCCGCCGTGCCTGGCGTGCAGAATATCGGCGTGCTCCTGGACATCGACATGAAAGTGACCGTGGAACTGGGTCGCACCCAGATGAAGATCCGCGACATCATGAACCTCAGTCCCGGTTCGGTCGTCGAACTCGGACGTTCACCGGCCGAACCGGTCGACATCCTGGTCAACGGCGTCCTGCTGGCGCGGGGCGAAGTCGTGGTCGTGGAAGAGCAGTTCTCGGTAAGAATCAACAAACTGCTGAGCCGAGGCGAGCGGATCAGGAAGTTGATCTGAGATGCAAGCGATCTGGTTCTGCGCAACAGCGGCGGCGGTGCCCGAGGGAGGCCCCGGTTGGTGGAAGCTGATCGGCGCATTCCTGCTTGTATTCGCTCTTCTGGTGGTTTTCCTGAAGTTCCTTGGACGTCTGCAACAGGGAGGCGGCGATGGCGACGTCTCCCTGTTGCGTGTCCAGTCCCTGGGCCCACGTCGCAGTGTCGAATTCCTGCGTTGCGGAGATCAGGTCTTCAAGCTCTATCGCAGCGAGCAGTCCATGGTGATGCTGGGCCAGGAACCTTATGACCCGATGCGTCACGACCGACCCGCCTCATCCGCGGCCCTGCCTTCCTGGCTGGATCGTCTGCGCGGCGTAACCCGGGGCTGATTCCTGGCCAGCGCTGGCCGGAACTCGTCCGCGGATATTTCCGTCGTCCCCACAAGTCCTCGTAAAACCTTTGCCAAAGCCATAATACGACTTCTTTCCGTGGCATGACCATTGCGTACTCTGGGCGTCGATCGCATCCAGACGGACGCAAAAGGGAAGGTCCACGCATTGAATCCTCGCCTCAAATACATCATATGCGCAACGTTGTTGGCGCTGGCGCTTCTGGCGGCACCGGGCCAGGCCCAGGTGCCCGCGGGCGCGACGCCGAACAGCGTCAACCTGTCCCTCGGCGACATGGATGGCGGTGCGCGGTTGGACGTGGCGGTCGAGATCGTCCTGCTGATGACCCTGCTGTCGGTGGCGCCCGCCCTGCTGATCCTGCTGACTAGCTTCACGCGCATCATCATCGTGCTGGGATTCCTGCGACAGGCCATGGGCACAAACCAGATGCCGTCGAACCAGATCCTGATCGGGCTGGCCCTCTTCCTGACAGTCGTGATCATGGGTCCTGTCTTTTCCGAAATAAACGATAACGCCGTTCAGCCCTACCTGGCCGAAGAGATCACCCAACAAGCGGCTCTTGAACAGGCCCAAGCCCCCTTGCGCACATTCATGCTCGAACAGGTTCGCGAGAAGGACATCGCCCTGTTTCTAGAGCTGACCAACCGTGAGCCTCCTGATGATCCCGACGACCTGTCGATGATGATCGTCGTGCCGAGCTTCGTTCTGGGCGAACTCAAGATGGCTTTCCAGATCGGCTTCGTCCTTTTCCTGCCTTTCCTGATCATCGATATGGTGGTCGCGTCGGTTCTCATGTCCATGGGCATGATGATGCTGCCGCCTGTGCTGATCAGTCTGCCTTTCAAGGTTCTGCTCTTCGTTCTCGTCGACGGTTGGTACCTGATCGTCCGATCCCTGGTGATGGCCTTCCAGAACGGCTGACCGAAAGGACGCCATGACTCCTGAAACCGTGATCGAACTGGGGCAGCTCGCCCTGCGCACGACCCTGATGGTCGCCGGCCCCATGCTGGCGGCCGGTATGGTCGTCGGTCTGTCCATCAGCATTTTCCAGGCGGCGACGCACATCAACGAGATGACCATGACCTTCGTACCCAAGATCGTGGCCGTCTTCGTCGTGCTGATCATCGCGCTGCCCTGGATCATCCACCAGCTGACCACATTCACCATGGGCATCTTCGAGCGCATCGGCGCCATGTAGGGGGAGATGTGCAGGTTGAACTGGATCTTACCTGGATGATCGTGGGGCTGGTCCTGACCTTGCGCCTCTCCGTATTGGCCGCCGTCCTGCCGCTACTCTCGGGTATGACGGTGCCGCCCGTGTGGCGTATCGCCTTGGCGGTCTGCCTGGCCGCGGCCACGGCGCCGACCGTGGCGGCCGAGCTTCCAGCCGGCGCCCTGGACCTGAGTTGGCAGGGCCTTATGGCCGAGGGACTTAACTCACTGGGGATCAGTGTCCTGATCTCATTCGTGGTCGGTATTCCCTTCGCCGCGATTCGTTTCGCGGGCACGATGATCGGCGTCCAGATCGGTTTCGGCATGGTCAACACGCTCGATCCCCAAGGCGGAGGACAACTTTCCGTGCTGGCCAATCTCTATTATCTGCTGGGTGTGCTGCTCTTTTTCACCCTCGACGCCCATCACACCATGGTCGCGGCCATGGTGCACTCCTGTCGAATACTGCCGCCCTTCGCTCCGCTCGAGTTGGCCGCGGGATCGTGGCTGACCCTGCAGAACTTCAGCGAGTTTTTCGTGATCGGTCTGCGGGTTGCGGCGCCGGTGATCCTGGTTCTGCTGCTGGTCAGCGTATCGATGGGCTTCGTGGTCAAGACCGTGCCCCAGATCAATATCCTTGTGGTCGGTTTCCCCATCAAGATCGCGATCGGACTGGCGGCCCTGGGCGTATCCCTGACCTTCTTCAACCAGGTCTTCCAATCCCTGATCGGCGGTATGGAGCACGAGCTTGCTTCATTGCTTGGCGCCATGCAGGGCTGAACACGAAACGCCGCGTTTGCGGCGCGCCTTGAGGAGGTGAGAGGTCATGGCGGAATCGGCGAGCGGTGAGAAAACAGAGAAAGCAACACCTAGACGCCGCGAAAAGGCTCTGGAAAAGGGACAGGTCGCCCTTAGTCAGGAAGTCAACAGCGCCATAGTGCTTCTGGCCGGATTCTCGGTTCTCTTCGCGGCCGCTAATCATATGCGCACCGTCCTTGGCGACAATGCCCGCTACCTCTTCTCCCAGTCTCATCTTTTCATGTTGGAAAATCCTTATGCGCTGGTGGAGATGGCACGCGCAAACCTGACCGTGATTCTGGTGTCCCTGGCGCCGCTGATGTTGGGCATCCTGGTTTTTGCCCTGATCGCCAACGTGTTGCAGGTCGGCATGAAGGTGAACGTCAGCGCCATGGCTTTTCGCCTCGAAAACATCAACCCGATCAGTGGGCTCAAGAACCTCGTCGGCAAGCGCGCCGCCTTCGATCTCTTCAAGAACCTGTTGAAGATCACGATCATCGGTGCGCTGGCCTGGCAAACGGTATCCAACCTGGGCGCCGATATGCCGGGAATCGCCGAGTTGTCCGTCGAGGCCCTGCTGATCATGGGCACGAAAGCGATCGCGACTCTGGCCTACCGTCTGGTGGCCTTCCTGGTCATCTTGGCCCTGATCGACTGGTGCTTCCAGAAATGGCAGCACGAGCAGAAGCTCAAGATGACGAAACAGGAGATCATTGAGGAGAACAAGGACACCGAAGGCGATCCCCAGATCAAGGCCCGTATTCGCGCCATTCAATTGGAAGCCATGCGAAAGCGCATGTTGTCTGATGTTCCCAAGGCCGATGTCATCGTAACAAACCCGACCCACTTCGCCGTGGCGTTGCGCTATACGCCGGGGGACATGGCGCCGAGGGTGGTCGCCAAGGGCGCGGACAACCTGGCCGCCACAATCAAGCGCATCGCCCGTGAAAACCGTGTCCCGGTCATCGAAAACAAGCCTCTGGCACGCGCGCTGCATAAGGTCGTGGATGTAGGTGGCTTTATTCCGGACGAGCTGTACCAGGCCGTGGCCGAGGTGCTGGCTTACGTGTTCCGACTCAAACGATCATGATAGGAGGTGAGTGATTTGGAAGACTCCAAGGGCATCGACAGAGATCTGATCCTGGCCAACAGCAACGTGCTGAGCGCCCTGGCGGTCGTGGCGGTCATCGGATTGATGATTATGCCCGTAAACCCCATGGTTCTGGACCTTTTGATCACTTTCAACATCGCCTTCGCCGTGGTCATCCTGCTGGTAGCCCTGTATCTCAAGGAGCCCCTGCAGTTCTCCAGTTTCCCCTCGCTGCTACTGATGGTCACGCTTTACCGGCTGGCCCTGAACGTAGCCTCGACGCGTTTGATCCTCAGCAAAGCGGCAGCGGGCAAGGTCATCGCCAGTTTCGGTGATTTCGTCATTGGCGGAAATTATGTCATCGGTGTCATAGTCTTTGCCATTCTGGTGATCGTTCAGTTCGTGGTCATCACCAAGGGATCCGGCCGAATCGCCGAGGTGGCGGCCCGTTT
>DAOVZQ010000296.1 GCA_030635025.1 bacterium | reverse complement strand
GTAGATTCCCGATGACACCTTCTGGCCTCGGTCGTTTTCGCCTCGCCAGTGGATGGCCCCCTCGCCTGGGGGCAGATCCCCGCTGAAGAGGGTTGTAACCAACTTACCCTGGAGATCATAGATGCGGAATGAAGCTTCTCCCGCGGCCGGCAGGGTGTACTCAATCTCTACGGCGGGGTTGAACGGATTCGGAAAACAATTGATCCGGAATCTATCGATCGGCCCAGGTAAATCGGTGACCGACGGCGGGTAGGTATCCTTCCCGAAGAACGAGAGAACATCACTTAGGATCGTCGCTCGAACTGGACAATCCCCGCAACTGGAGGACGGGCTTCCCCCACACGCCAAATCATCGGTGACCCAGCCCAGTTCCCAGGGGAACAGGATAATATCCGCATCGTACGTCGAGTCATGATTCCAGACGGCGGCTGCTATGTATGGCTCAGCCGGGATGCAATCATAGTCGTCTTGCCAATATGCGATCGCCACGGCTGTCCCCGTCGGTATAACAGCGTCCGGATAGCGCTCCACCGGAGTACAGGAACTGCTGGCGATCCACCGGGACGCACCGGTGAAGACAGGATTACCCGGAGGCGAAGGGTCCGCCATGATGCCCAGGGTCCCTCCGACCAGGTAGTTCACTTCGCTTGAATAGTAATCGACCTGCAGCCATGTCTGAAGGAATGCCATGGCCGTCGGGGTGGAGGTCGCCAGGTGGGAGACCAGGTTGTTCCCCGTCAGCAACAGGTGCTTGTCGCCGAGCCGCAGCCAGGCATCGAGCAAATTCAGATCGGCGTCGGTCAAAACCAACGACCAAAGATCCGCGGTCGTCAAAATGATGACATCGTACCCTTCGAGTACCGGGAGGGCGGCCCGGCTGGCAAGGCCGTTGCCGAGGCCGGCCGAAGAAAGAACCTGATGATAGGTATCGTAATCCTCCCCTCTTAATAGTCCGACGTGGCCGAACGTGTACGACCAGTCGTTGTCCACACACCGCTCGGCCGAGGCGTTCCACAACAAGACGTCCTGGCCCAGCGGATGCGGCCAGCCCACAAGATCCCTGATTCCCGGCAAACCCCGAACCGTGAAAGCACGCGGATAGATGGGGTAACCGCCGAGTAGCAACTCGTCGAAAACACTGAATCCAACAGTGTCGGCCGGTAGGGTGCTGATGCCGCCCAGGGTTTCCTCCGCGTGGATGTAATAATGAATCACGTCGCCAGGAAAGAAGAAGCCGTTATCGGGAAGCTCCACCTGATACATATCCTCGATGAGCCCTCCCGACTCACCGACGATCGGCTCAAGGGGCGTACAGCCCGCGGTGTAGGTATTCGCAGGTTGCCCCGGACACTGTGCCGGCAATTCCGTGCGACAGACGTCGAAGATGGGATTGGTGGCGACCAGATAATACATGCAGGGCGGCTGCACGAGCTCAGCGCCGGGAGTCGTCGGCACGATGGTGAAGACGATCGTGTCGCCCGGCGCACCGCTGCCGCCTACCGCTGAAACGTCCGGACTCCGAGCCATGTCGAAACGGATGTTACTGCCGCAGGGATTACCGGGATCAACGAACCCACTTTCAGGGAAACAGTCCTGGGGCAAGTCTACCTCGCGCGCGCCGATGGACGGTCCCTGCGGGTCGCCGACCCAGAATTCAACGTTGTCAAAATAGGGCGCCGGCGTACCGTTGGTGCCGTTGAAGCCCCACTTCCAACCATACTCGATCACTCCCAGTGCGATCTGGACATAGCGGCGGTCATGCTCCAGCAGGTTCGTCACGTCAAATATGACGCGTTCGATCGTCGGACCGCCGTAATATAGGTACCCATTGTCTTTCCACTCGGTCCACCCCGCATCCCCAGTGGGATCGGCCGTCGAACGGACATGCCATACAGCGAACATACCCGGCGACTGTCCGGGAACAAGCAACTCATGACAGTAGACGTCGAACGAGAGGATGGCTTCGCCGTCTTCTTCATCGGGCCACGCCATGACAGGAGACCAGGCCTCGTTCCATAGATAGGCGTCCGGATGCTCCGCCAGACCACCACTGGGATTCACGATGAAGCCATAGGGTCCGTAGGTCCATTCCTGGCCAAAAGACCCGCCCGTCTCCGGAACCACTTGTCCGTCGTCGACGAAACACAGCTGAGGCGTCGTGTTGTCTCTGCATCGACTGATATCGGCCAGCCACGGCTCAATGTGTGCGAAATCGCCCACATTACCGTACACGGAGCGATCGATCGACGTCCAGCCGTCCCAGGACGGCAATCCGGAATCGTCCTGGAAATCGCCGGAGTCCGAATCCTTCAACAGGGCGAGGAGGTTGATGCCGAACATGTGACTCAGGTCGGGAATGTGGAAACCGACCCTCTTGGGCACGGCCTGTTCCGGCGGGCCGTTGCCATACGGATAGGACATGATGTATCCCCAGTCATAGGCAGGCTCACCGGGGTCCAGACCTTCCGACCCCTCCTCAAATTCTACTGGCGGATGGAGCGTGTATACTACATTCACTGTTATCATATCTTTGCGGGGCTTGGGTTCGGGAGGCTTGCTTTTCGGCAGATAATCGGGAACTGTGTCGCCGTGGAAGAGCCGTGTTCTATCACCTACCGCACGTTCACCCTCCAACCGGCCGCCGAAAGCCTTGGCGTGAATGTAGAACTCATTCTCCCCGGTTAACTGGTTGAGCCGGTATCCACCCCCTCCCTCAATCAAGGCACCGAGGTAAGGAATATCGAAAGCTGCTGCATTGATTTTCGCATCGAGAACCATGGTCGAAAAATCCTTCTCCACGGTGAAAGTAAGGTCAACAACCCCAACACCGTGAGACATCTCGATCTCGAGCCCCGTCCCGCTACTGTTCAGTCCGGCAGTGATTATCAGGCGTGTAACGGGATCGTCTTCCTCCCAGTCGAAGGAGCCCGAACTAGTCCAGGCTTCCCCCCCGAAATAACCGGATCCCTCATAGCTGATGATGGCGGTGTTCTCTCCGGTTTCGATGTAGGTCGCCGTGTATACCACATTCAGGGACTGGCCGAGATAAGTGCCGTCCATTTCAGCATCCCAGCCGGTTTCGGTGGTCACGACACCATATCGAAGAACGGATTGGTCATCTCCCTCATCGAGGACCAACTGCAGGAACATCAGTTCAGTATTCATCACGGTGGACGCAACAAGTGCATTGATCTCACGCGGATCAACGACTCCGGCTGTCGTTTGTCGACTGCTGATCAGCACCAAGCCCACGAACAGAAGGATTATTCCCCGACAAAGACTATGGTCTGACTTGTGCAGCATGTTAAACCTCCGGCCCGAGATGAAACAATATCGAGGCGTGTAGACGACTTCGACCGATATGAATCGGTCGCAAATGCAATTCAGGCAATGCTCGTAGAGTAGGGGCTATTTGAAAACCATGCGCGCGGCTTGAGAAAACACGCCATGATGTTCAGTCGTTATCGAGGATGGTTGGGCCAAAGACATCATATTGGAAACCCTATATCAACTCCCACTAACTGTCTAGTGTTTCGTCATATTAGTTCATTCGTATGCGAAAATGCCTACCTGTTGTTGTCAGTGCCTGGCATCTGTTTTCTGGACGCGCCCTACCACCCCCCCCACCCGACAACCCCTCCCCTTGCCCCCACCCCCCACCCCCTATATCATCCCCCCACCATGCAAAACCCAACCCCACCCCCACCCCGCCTCCACTCCGTCGACACCCTCCGCGCCCTAACCATGGCCGCCATGATCATAGTCAACAACCCGGGCTCATGGTCCTCCATGTACCCGCCCCTACGCCACGCCGCCTGGGGCGCACCGCTCTCGCTCGCCGATCTGATCTTCCCCACGTTCATCTTCCTGGTCGGCGTATCCGTCCCCCTGGCCTTCTCCCGTCGACTCGAAGCCGGCGGTTCCCGCGCCGACCTGCTGAGCCACGCCCTGCGTCGCGCCGGCGTCCTGTTCCTGATCGGGGTCGGTCTGAATCTGTTCCCGGATTTCGACCTCGCCACGCTGCGCATTCCGGGGGTCCTGCAACGCATCGCCGTGGTCTATGCGGTCTGCGTCCTGGCGTTCATGACCTTGGGGCCGAGAGCGCGGATGGCCACGCCCCTCCTGCTGCTCGCCGGATACACGGCCCTTCTCAACTGGGCGCCGGTTCCGGGTGTCGGCCACCCCCTCGTCACGCCCGAGATGAGTCTCCCCGTCTGGCTCGACGACACCCTCCTCGGCGTCCACACCTGGCGCGGGCCCGGCGACCCCGAAGGCATCCTGTCGACCTTGCCCGCGATCGCCAACGGACTGCTGGGCATCCTGGCCGGCACCTGGCTCTGCGCGGGAACGTCGCCCGATCGCACG
>DAOVZQ010000141.1 GCA_030635025.1 bacterium | reverse complement strand
GCTAGTCGGGACCGTGGTCGAGGCCTCGAGGCAAAGCCACCGCGCCGACCAGATCGATGCGGTGGGCGCGGGCGGGGGCTTCGAGGATCTCGATCAGTTGCGCGGCGGGAAGGGTCGGTGCATCCATGATGTGTCCCGATCGCATGGGCCATACGTATCGTCTTTACCGGTGGTTAAGATAACACAGCCGCCGACGTTGCCGGAACACGAGGTTATGGGTTTCACACAATACATAACCTGGCTCTTCTGTAGTCCTGCTTGCCGTATCATAGAGACGGCCGTCGAGGTTGGACTCGACGACCGCCTATAGGATGGAACCGGCCCCAGAATCATTCAGCCGGCAATCCTCACGATCCGACCGGCTCTCCGGCTGCCATTTTCTTGACGGCTTCAGCGGTAAGCGCGTTGCCACCTATGCCCCAGTCGCCGCTTTTCACTTCTTCGACCACGACCCAGGTGACCGGACGCATGGTCTCACCTTCGACCGACACCATGGCGTCGGTCACCTTCTCGATCATTTCCTTCTTCTGGGCCTGAGTGAAGACGCCTTCTATCAGTTTAACTTGCACGAAAGGCATAGCTCATCCTCCCTATCGCTGAAAATTACTTCCTGTTCGGCCGGCGTTGAGCAGGTGTTGTGGGAGATCCCATGAACTCCGCTCGCGCTACCTCTAGCATATTCAGTATAGACAAATAGGACTTAATTGGTCTGCTTTTATTTCGCATGGCCGCCCGCTCCCTGCGAAACAAAGGCCGTCTTCCCAGTGGAGACGGCCCTCAATGGACGATTACTTCTTGTCAGAGAAGGGATTACATCAGACGTCCGATCCCCGCATCGTAACCAGAGATGAGACGATCAACGACCTCGCGCACGGTCGGCACGTCGTCGATCAGGGCGGCCACTTGCCCGATCTCCAGTTCCCCTTCGGCCAGATCACCCTCGAACATGCCGCGGCGGGCCCGTCCCTCCCCCAGCATGGCGGCCAGTTCCTCACGCGTGGCGCCCGCGGCTTCCAGGGCCGTGATCTGCTCGCGGAATTCGTTGCTTAGCAAACGGACCGGTATGTGTTTCTTCATCACCAACAGGGTGTCTACCCCCTCGACCACGGCCTGCTTGAAGGCGGCGTGTCCCGACGATTCGACCGTCACGGCGAAGCGCGACCCGATCTGCACGCCGTCGGCGCCCAGGGCCAGGGCCGCGGCCAACTGCGCGCCGGTCGCGATGCCGCCGGCCGCCACCACGGGAATCGACACGGCCTCGACGCATTGGGGCACCAGCACCATGGTCGTCAGTTCCTCGCGGCCGTTGTGCCCGCCGGCCTCGAAGCCCTCGCAGACCACAGCGTCGCACCCGGCCTCTTCGCACTTGACCGCCAGGGCCGCCGAGGCCACCACGTGAATGAACAGCGCGCCGGCCTTCTTGAGGGGACCGGCCACTTTGCGCGGCGAACCCGCCGAGGTGACGAAGATGCGCACGCCCTCTTCGAGCGAGGCTTCCAGACAGGCCCGAGCGTGCTTGTGGATCAAGGGAATGTTCACGCCGATGGGTTTGTCGGTCAGCGCTCTCGCCCGCCGGATTTCCTCACGCAGGAAGTCGGCGCGCATGCTGCCCGCGCCGATCAGGCCGAGGCATCCGGCTTCGGCGGCGGCGGCAGCGAGCTCGGCGCCGCTGTTGTAGATCATTCCCGCCTGGATGATGGGATGTTCGGTGCCCAGGAGTCGGCAAAGTCGATTGTTCGTCCAGTCCGCCATGGTGCGCCCCGTTCGTATTATTCTTCGTGCTTCCTTGATCAGCGATCATACGTCGTGAGTCAGCCGAATCATCCGCACCGTCTCCACAGTGATCAGCCCACTACCGATCATCTTCTCAACCTCTGGTATGATGTCATCGATCTTCTCGTTCGTATCGGCGATCTCGACCACCATGGGCAGATCCGCGCTCAGGCGCAACACGCCCGCCTTGTGGATACGGAGATCAGCACCGTATCCCTGGACGCCCCGCAGCACGGTCGCTCCGGCCATGCCCCGATCGCGGCAGACCTGGACGATCGCCTCGTAGAGCAGCTTGCCCTCGAACTTGGCGCTCTCGTCCACGTAGACCCGCAGCAACTTGCCTTCGTCCTCCACACGCATGTCGTTCCCCTTTCATGCCCGACCGACAGGATCAGTCCGGCGATTCGGTCTCGCCCGGCAGTGGAAACCAGCGCAGTTTTTCGATATCCGGCGGCAGGATCTGCACCTCGGTTCCGTCCGACCCGGCCACGGCGGCGGCGGCCATGATGGCTCTCGCTTCCGCCAGGTAGGCCTCTTCGGCATCGTTGGTCTCGTGAAGATGACGGGCCTGATAACCCAGTCGCCCCGATGCGTAGGATACATCACGCAGGCTCAGCGCGACGTCGGGTCTGAAATTGCGGTGGCGCCACAAACCGGTCTCCGAATTGAAATTATAATGGGACAACAACCGCCAGCCCTCATCGGCGATGGCCTCGACGGCGCCCAGAATGAAATCGAAGGTCTGTTCCGAGATGAAGTAGTTGAAATTGACGCGGACCCAACCCGGCTTGATTCCCTCGCCGCCGTGATTGACGGCCGCCTTGAAGCGCCCGGATTCGGCAATGTCGATGCCCAGCAGCCGGTGCCCGTACGGCCCAGCACAGGAGCAGCCGCCGCGAGCCTGGATTCCGAAGAGATCGTTGAGCAACGCCACCACGAAGTTGTGATGGAGCATCCGGTCGCCATGGCGGATCACGAACGAGGCGATGGACAGGCGATGCGCCTCGAGATTGCCCAAGACCTCGATGCGGGGATGGCGTGTCCAGCGCTCGATGGCCCGTCCCACGAACGACCGTTCGAGCGACACGATGGTCTCCTCGCCCACGGCCTTCTTCAACCCGAAGACCAGCCCGGCGCGGATGGCCTCGATGATGGCCGGCGTGCCGCCCTCCTCGCGATGGATGGGGTCGGTCAGGTAGTCGTGTTCCTCGGGCCCCACATACGAAACGGTGCCACCGCCGGGTACCGACGGCACCCTGTTCTTGAGCAGGGCGCGTTTGACCAGCAGCACGCCCGGCGTGCCGGGACCGCCGATGAACTTGTGGGGGGAAATGAAGACGGCGTCCTTGGTATTCAACGGATCATCGTCCGGTGCATTCATCTCGATCTTCACGTAGGGCGCGGCGGCGGCGAAGTCCCAGAAGGACAGCGCATCGTGTTCGTGCAGCATTTGTGAGATGCCCCAGGTGTCCGATACGATGCCCGTCACGTTGGAAGCCGCGGAGAAGCTGCCGATCTTCAATGGCCGGTCCATGTAGCGGTGCAGCTCGACGTCGAGCATGTCCAGATCGATCTGACCGTTGGCGTCCTCGGCGATGACCACTACGTCGGCGATCGATTCGCGCCAGGGTAGCTCGTTGGAGTGATGCTCATACGGTCCGATGAAAACGACCGGGCGCTGCTCCGCCGGAATATGGGACGACAGATCGAACTCGGCGTCCAGATCGGCCGGAATACGCAGGTTCAGAATCTCGATCAGCTTGTTGATGGCTCCGGTGGCGCCCGAGCCGCAGAAGATCACCAGGTCGTCGTCGCCGCCACCGCAGATCTCGTGGATCAGGGCGCGGGCATCCTCGCGGAAGCGGGTGGTCTGCAGGCCGGTGCTTGAGCTTTCGGTGTGCGTGTTGGCGTAGAGGGGAAGCACTTCGTCGGTGATGAAACGCTCGATGAAGTCGAGGGAGCGCCCGGACGCGGTGTAGTCGGCATAGGTCAACCGTCGCGGACCGTAGGGGCCGGGCAAGGCCCGGTCGCGACCGACAACGCCGTCACGGATGGTCTCGATGAGTTTGGTGTTGCCGATGGCCAAGCGTCGTCTCCTCTTCGTGTGTATGGACACGCACAGGGTACGATCCGCCACGTCCGAATTCAAGATCGTACGACCATCTGAACGAAAATCGTCCGGAAACACGAGGCGCCACCCTCGGTTTCCGGACGATTACACATGCAGACTCATCCCTTGCGGGTTGATCTACGTCATTTGCTGACAAGCATCTTCTTGGTCAGCGTTTCCTTGCCGGCCGTGAGCCGATACACATACACGCCGGACGCCACGGACTGGCCGCTATCATCCCGACCATCCCAGACGACCGAGTGGAAGTCCTGCTGCAGTCCCGTGTCGATCAACGTGCGCACCACGCGTCCCATGACGTCATGGACGCTCAGCCGAACATGGGTCGCTTCCGGCAACTCGAACCTGATCGTCGTCGATGGATTCGAAGGATTCGGGTGTGCGATGTGGAGCTTCAATTGCTGGGGCAAAACCTGTGCAACCGTTAAGGTCCGGCTGTCGATGACGTGCGCCTCGCCGGACTCTTCGACCGCTTCGAGCCGGTACACATAGGTCAGACCCGGAGTCGTCGTCGAATCCACGAACTCGTATTCCACTCCCGATCCGGTTTTGCTTTGGATGAGAACCTCATTGATCTTCTCGTAAATATCCGTGCCTTGCTCGGCCCGCAGAACATCGAAGCCGGTAATATTGACTTCCCTATCCGTAGACCAGCTGACGACGACCTCATCGCCGTGACTCGCGACGTCGAAAGAAGCCAGGTCGACATAGACCGGATCCAGGATTCCCGTGCCCGGGTCATCACAGCATTCGTGATTACAGGTGGCTGTCAGCAGAATACCGGCTTCGGCCGTACACGTCACGATGCTCTCGGCGGTAATCGCAGCCGACGCGGCCGCCGTAGCGTTCGCCTCCGCCCTGGCGGATGCGAACGCGGCTGCGGACGCAGAGGCCACGGCACTCGTCTGCACGGCAATTGCCCTCTCTACAGCAACATGCGCATCCACCTGAACATCGGCCATGGCATAAACTTCAACGGAGGCGCTGGCCGCGGCATCGGCGGCGGCGCCTGCGGCGGCCCAGGCCGCCGCGACTGCCGTGGCCGCCGCCTGTGCGTTACCGCCGCAAACCGCAGCAAGAGCCGTAGCATAAGCACCGGAAGCCGTCACGGCCCAGGACGAGGCCTCGGCACTGGCATTGGCCACCGCACTGGCACGACTCTCCGCCTGTGCAAGAGCGGAGGCAACGGCACTTACCTGCAGGGATACTTCGGCTTGCGCGTTGGCGGCCGCCGTGGCATGCCCTTGTGCGTCCGCGACCGCCGAGGCAGCGGCCGTGGCTTCGGCTTCGGCCATAACCTCCGCCGTCGCACAGGCCTCTGCGGCACTCTCCGCCGAGGCCGTGGCCGCGCCACACACGGTGGCGCAAGGACAACTGACGCATGTCGTGGCAACGGCTGACGCATAGGCATCAGCCTGGGCGGTCGCCTCGACCGTTATCTCCACCGAAGCACTTGCTTCGGCTTCGGCCTCGACGGCCGCATACGCGTAGGCCGTGGCGCTGGCGAAAGCGGCCGCCGTCGCCGATACCTGCTCGCTGAGATCGATCAACTCGATGGCCGATTCCAGCGCTAACACGTGTTGCTTGTCCGAATCCGCATCAGCAGCGGACTGGTCCGCGGCATCTCCCGCATCGGCGGCAGCCTCGGCAAAGGCCAGGACATCGATCATCAGGAAGTCTTCGATTTCTCCGTGGCTGAAGGCGCCGCCGCCATCCCAGCCGGAACCGTCATCGGTAAACGTGCCGTCCACCTCGGTGCGGGTCAGAGCCACACGGGTCCACTTGGCCACCGCCGTCACCGGTAAATAGAACGGACCGATCACGACCGTCTGCGTCGTGCCCGGCGTCACTTCGACCGGAAGATCCTGCACGACCCATTCCAGACCGAACCCCACATCGTTCCATTCGCCGTTGTTGTCGAAGTCGACCAGGATATTTATGTACCGTGTAAGATCCGGGGCTATGGCGGCCACCGTGACATCGAAAGACATCGTCACCGGTATCATCGTGGGCCACGGTACGAGGAGCGTGCCCGAAGGACACGGCCACCCGACGAGCCCATCGTCGAAATCGTCGTCTATGAAGTTTTCGATTCCGTCGGGATCGGCCGGATCGGATGAGCCGAATTCCAGACTGACCTCGCTCCCCAGCCACGAATCGGTGATATCCAGCGTATGGGCCCCCGGCAAGCCGTAGCGACTGTTCGAAGTGGCGTAGCTTGTCGGGAAGTTGCCGGTAATATCCGCGTACGGGATAGCATAGTGGGCGTTCTGTCCATCAGGAGCATCGCCGTAATCGGCGAGGGGTTGGGCGAAGACTTGAGGGCCGGAAATAGCAACCAACGCGAGACAAACAACAGTGCATACAAGAAAGTGTGAAAGTACATTCGTCCAACGTGTGCAGAGAGTGGAATCGGTCCTCATGGAAACCTCCTCGGAACAAAGAACAACGATCATATAATATGTAGAAACCAACCGCCGATCCGATTGTAGGCGCCGGATAATGGCGGCATCCTAGCACATCCAAACCTGATATGCCGGGGTTTGGGATAGACCTACCCACGACCTGGATCGTCACTACCCAGAACATTACAATTGGTGTCGCTGTAAGAGGTTGCAGGAGATACGGTTATTGATAATCGGCAATCGCCGGTTGCGTGCACATGAGTCAGCTTGACCTCTGAGGGATTCCTCAGACTCACCCCCGGGAAGCCAAACTGACTCCGGCCCAGGCGGCGGCAAGGCATAGCGCCACGGACAAGCCGATGTTCAGACCCGCACGCCAGACCGCCCCCTCGCGCATCAACGCCAGGGTCTCGTAACTGAAGGTCGAAAACGTGGTGAACGCGCCGAGAAAACCGATCAACAGGGCGGTGCGCGTAACGGGACTGATCGACCAGCGCTCCAG
>DAOVZQ010000053.1 GCA_030635025.1 bacterium | reverse complement strand
GAGGATCTCGAGGGAGACTGGCAAGAGGCGGCGGCCCTGTGCAGGGAGCGAGGCATCGTCATCATTCCCATCGGCGTCGGCGAGGAGACCGGTGGCCTGATCCCGCTGCCCGGAGACGATCATCGCGCGTCAGGATACATGAAGGACGAGGCCGGCAAGGTCGTCATGAGCCGGCTCGATCTGGTATCCCTGCAAGAGTTGGCTGAGTACGGGGACGGTGTGATGTTCCGTATCGGTGGTCAGGGATTGGATTTGACGGGGCTGCGCGGAGTGATCGAGGGGCTGGGGGAACGCGACTTGGCGGGGCGACACGTGAGCCGCTACCAGGAACGGTTCATCTGGCCGCTGGCGCTCGCGTTTGCCAGCCTGTGGGCGTGGACACTGGTCCGGGCTCGCCGTGTGTCCCGACTCGCGACACGTTCTGCGGCCATCATCTGTTTCATGGCGTTCGGTTTCATGTCTGTTCCAGCTCATGCGACCCTGCTGCGCCCCGAAGGCGCCTCGGCCGCGTCCCGTGGACTGGACAGCTACCTGGCCGGCGATTACGAGGCCGCCCTAAGCGCGTTCCAGGAAGCGCGCGCCTTGGCACCCGATGATCCGCGTCTGGCCCTGGCGGTGGGCGAGGTCATGTCCCGTCTCGAACGGCACGAGGAGGCGGCCCGGGAATACTCCCGAGTCTTGTCGTTGACCGACGATCCTGAGCTGCGGGCCGAGGCACTCTACAACTCAGGGACCGACGCCTTGACCACGGGCGATGCGGGCCGAGCCGCCGAGCAGCTGCGCCGGTCGCTCTCCCTGGAGCCCGATCGTCTGGACACGCTGCGCAACCTGGAGTATGCCATGCGTATGATGGAGCAGCAGCCGCCACAGGATTCCGAGCAATCGGAGGATGGCGAAGACGGCGACCAGCAGGAATCGCAGGACGGTGAACAGGGAGATCAGCAGCAGCAGGACGAACAGGAACAGTCCCAGGGTCAGAACAGCGACGAATCCAGCGAGCAGCAACAGCAGCAACAGCAAGACGAAGAGACCCAGGACCCGTCCCAACAGGAAGAGCAGCCTGCCTCCCCCGAACCAGAGGAGGGTGAGGAAGCGCAGCCGTCGGAGGAAGAACTCTCCAAGGAACGGGCTCTGTCCATCCTGAAGGCCTTGGATCGGGACGAAGAGGAATTGCGCAGGTCGTTGCAGAAACGCCTCAAGGGGCAGCCGGCAAACAGCGGAAAGCGGTGGTAGGGAATGAAGCGCAGCCCATCGACAGCATGGTCCGGCGTGACGATGATCGTCATGCTCGTTTCTGTGTGTGTCCTGTCGGCCGATCGCGTCGCTGAGGCCGCCAGTCTGAGGGCCGACCTCGATCGTATCCAGGCGTCACGAGGCGACCAGGTTCTGCTCACGATCACCTTGACGGGCGAAAGCCGCAACCTGCCGGCCCCGACACTCCCGGAGATCGCCGGTGTCGAAGTGAGTCAAGGGGGAACCAGCCAGAATTTCCAGATGATCAACGGGGCTGTGTCGACATCCTTGGCCTGGACCTACTATTTGCGGATCGATACCGATCAGGATGTGACCATCCCGGCCCTGCAGGTCGAGGTCGACGGCGAGACGGTCCACAGCGATGCGCTTACCATTCGCGTCGTCGATGGCGGGCGTCGGACGCCGAGCGGGTCCGGTGGAACCGCGTCCCAACCGACGACGGGCACAGGCACCGACACGGCCGGACCCGGTGCCGACCATTTCGTCACCTTGAGTGTGGACCGTGGGACGGTCTACGTGGGCGAACAGGTCGTGCTGGTCTTCCGGTACCATGCGAATCCATACGCTCGTGGGCTCGACCGCCCCCAATACACACCCCCGCGAACGGAGGGTTTCTGGCGTGAGGATCTTCCTCCCAATCGCAACTACCAGGACGTTATCGGCGGTCAACGCTACGAGATCACCGAGATCCGCTATGCCCTTTTTCCCACACGACCCGGTACGTTGGTCATCGAACCGGCGCGTGTCACCATTCCGCCCGACCCCTTTGCAGATTTCTTCTCGTCCAGGCGCCGAAATACCCGTAGGGCGAATCGGGAACTGTCTACGCAAGCCCTCGAAATAACGGTCAAGGCTCTTCCGCACCCACGTCCTGCCGACTTTTCCGGTCTTGTGTCCCGTCAGGTGGATCTGGTCGTAACCGTGGATCCTGACACGATACCGCGGGGAGAGCCGGTCAGCCTGTCCATGTCCATCGGCGCAGACGGATCGCTCAAGAGCGTTACCGAGTTGCCTTGGCAGCCACCGGAATCGGTACAGAGCCACGAGGCCGGGGGTGGTTTGAACACCAAGAAGGATCACGGCCGTCTCTTCAGCAGATTGACTCAGGAGAAGGTTCTGGTGCCGCTGGAAGAGGGCTCCGTGTCCCTGCCTCCGGTCGAAGTGGTCTATTTCGATCCCGGATCCGGTTCCTATGAGACAATCACACGGGATCTCGGTGATCTGATCGTCCAACCAGGTGAGCGTCCCGTGATTGGCGATTCCCCAAGTCGGGTGATGAGAGCGGAGATCGAACGGTTGGCGAGCGATCTGCGATTCGCTCACCCGGTCGGACGGGATTTGCGAACGCGCCGGGCGTCGATGCTCGTGAACCCGGTTTGGTGGGGGCTGTTTCTGTTGCCGGTGGGATTGCTCGGGGTCTTGCGCATCCATCTCTCCCGCGAAGCTTCGCGTCTGCGGGATCCTCTCGGTACGCGCCGGCGCGGTGCCATGGGCCGGGTGCGAAAGGCATTGCGGGACGTGAGCCGCTCCGGCGAGACACGGGACGTCGGTGCGCAGGTCGTCGGTGCGATCTATGGGTATGTCGCGGACAAGACGGGTCGATCACCAGCCGGGATGAAGACCTCCCAACTCCTTGAATTCGCAACCCGCGCCGGTCGAGTCGAGACGGGGGAGGATCTCGTGCGTCTCGTCACGCTCTGTGAAGCGGCCCGTTACGGTCGTGAAGACTCGGAGCTTCCGGAGCGCGAACTCATCCGTGAGGTCGAGGCCCTGTTGGTGGATCTGGAGAAGGCGACCGCCAAGGCTTCGGCCGTCGTTCTGCCGGGTCTCATCGCTTGCATCCTGATTGCCGGATTCGCGATGGGCAACGGTGCTGTGGCCCAGGATGAGACACCGAGCCCCGGAGCCGATCCCGTACGCTTGATGGCCGAGGGCGTACGCGCCTACACGGACGGCGATCTCGACGTCGCCATAGATCGCTTCGAGACGGCGGCCGCGATCAGTCACGATGCGGATGTCTACTACAACCTGGGCAACGCCTATGCCCGAGGCGGCGAACTGGGTCATGCGGTGGCCAACTACTTGCGTGCGCGACGTCTTGCGCCCCGGGATGCGGACGTCCGCGCCAACCTGCACTGGGTACGCTCCCATACACAGGACATCGAGTTGGAGGGTGCGCCCCTGCCGCCGGTGATCAGCCACCTCGCCATGGCTCTGGGCGCCCCGTCCCTCGACGAGCTGTGCGTTTTATTGATCGCGGTGATGTGGGTTGCGGGCATAATCGTCGCCTGGGCCTGGTGGCGCTCCGGGTGGACGCCAGCCATGCGTCGCCTGGGCCTCTTTGCGGCTTTCACGGTTCTGGTTCTCCTGTCGTTGACCGCCTGGCGCTGGTACGATCACAACGTCAAGGATACAGCGGTCGTCGTGGTCTCGGAGGCCGACGTGCGCAGCGGACCGGAAACTTCGTTCCCCGTCGTCTTCCAGGTTCACGACGGCTTGACCCTGCAGGTGAAGGCCCATCGTGACGGCTGGTCCCAGGTGACCCTCGGCGGTGAATGGAACGGGTGGTTGCCGACCCCGTCCCTCTCTCACATCAGACCCGTACCGGAGAGCGATCGATGAAACCCCTGTCCGCTTCATCCCGCATGTTCTGGATCGTGACCGGTATCGCCTTTGTGCTGCGATTCGTTCATCTGTGGTTCATGCGCACGAACCCCCTTTTCGAGCAGCCGATCATGGACGCGGGGATTCACGATCTGTGGGCTCGCGGGCTGCTCGCCGGAACCTGGCCCGGTCCCGATCCTTTTTTCAGGGCTCCTCTGTACCCTTATTTCCTGGGCGGGCTGTACTGGGTTTTCGACGCCTCGCGGTTCTGGATACAACTGGTTCATATCGTGATCTCAGCGCTTGGTGCCGGCCTGGCGGCCTTGTCGGCCGCAAGACTGTGGAGCATTCGGACGGGCTACCTGGCGGGGCTTCTGCTCGCCGCCTTGTGGACGAGCATCTACTTCTCGGGTGAGCTGTTGATCGTGACCCTTCCGATCACGCTGAATCTTCTCTGGCTCTGGCTGCTCCTGCGGGACGGAGATGACCGGGTTCCACGTCGTCTCCTAGCCGTGGGTCTCGTGATCGGTCTGTCAGCCATTGCGCGGCCGAACATCCTGATCGTAGTGCCGGTCGTGATCTGGTACGCGTGGCGTGTCTTGAAGCCGAATGTCCTTGGCTGGTTGGCTCTGTTCGCAGCACTGGCCTTGCCGGTGATCCCGGTGACCGTTTCGAATGCCGTACGCGGCGGAGACACGGTGCTGATCGCCAGCCAGGGCGGTGTGAACTTCTTTATCGGCAACAATTCCGAGTCGGACGGGCGTACGGCCATCGTACCCGGCACACGCCCCACGTGGCAGGGCGGCTTCGAGGACGCCGTTGCCTTGGCCGAACAGTCCGAGGGGCGCGATCTGAAACCCTCGGAAGTTGATCGACACTACCTACGGAGGGGATTGTCGTTCTTGGCCGATAAACCCGGAGAGGCGGTCGCGCTGTACTGGAACAAGTTGAGCATGTTGATAGGCGCCGGTGAGCGTTCGAACAACAAGTTCATCTATGCCTGGCGCGAGTGGTCGCCACTTATGAAGTTGCCTCTGCTGGTGGGATGGCCACTGCTGTTGTTCCTGTCCGTTCTGGGCTGGAGTCGCCGGGACGGTGGCCCCGGATCGCGAGGTCTGCTTTTGGGGGTTTGTGCAGCCTACTGTATCTCCATCCTGTTGTTTTTCGTCAACGCCCGTTTCCGCTTGCCCGTCGCCGCCTTCATGGTCGTCCCTGCAGGTGCGGGTCTCGACGCCCTGGTGACGGCGATCCGGAGCCGTCGTTGGTCACTCGGGTATGGTGGGATCCTGTTGGCGTTGGTGCTTCTGGCGTTCTCGCTCAGCGACTTCCGGGACTTCAACGAGCGTCGTACCGACATCAATCCTTACTACTATTTCACTCTGGGGAACGCCTATATCAGCGCCGGCGAATCCGGCAAGGCTGTGCGATCCTACAACGAAGCCCTGGCCATCGAAAGACGATATCCCAACCGGCATTTCGGGCTTGTTCGCGATAATCTGTACAAGGCTCTGGGCGACGTCCTGCTGAGTGAAGGGCGGTCGGAAGAAGCCCTCCAGGCCACGGCGCGCTGGGTCGAGGCCGCTCCCAATTCTTCGGACGCACGCCTCAAGTATGGGGATCTGTTGCTCGCATCCAATCGAGTGGAGGAGGCGGCCGTCCAGTTCGAGATCGTGTTGCGTACCGCGCCCGACGACGCCAGGGCCCAACTCGGTTCGGCCTGGGTCTTCTATCGCGAGGGTGAGTACGGGTCGGCGCTCCGTCGATTCGAGGCGCTCAACCGCATGCGTGAGGATGCGCAGGCTCTATTCGGGGCAGGGCTCTGTTTGATGTCTTTGGAGAGAGACACGGAGGCTGAGAGGGCTTTCACGAACGTGCTGCGGCTAAGTCCGGGATACTGGCAAGCCTTGGGTAATCTGGCCGAGATCTATCAGAGGGCGGGGCGTCTGGGCGAGGCCCGTAATGCCTATGAACATCTACTGCGTCTGAATCCCGGCGACGACCGCGCACGCCGCTGGTTGGCCGAACACTAGTCGGTCTGTCGAGTGGGTCGTGGGGGGTAATAGACCTTCCCCACGACGCCTGCTAGCGCTCGGAGCGATAGATCGCCGCGGTGGTGGGAGTCTCTTTCACCGTGACATCGACCACGTGTGGCAGGGCTGATTTGATCCGCTCGAAAATCCAGCGGGCCATGTTTTCGGCCGTCGGGTTCTCAAGTCCCTCCAATTCGTTCAGGCAATGGTGATCCATAACCGTCTCGAGAGGCTTGAAGGCCGCCTTGATATCCCCGAAATCCACTATCCAACCCGACTGGGCATCCACTTCACCTTCGAGGCCGATGACCACGGTGTAGGTATGCCCGTGCATCCGTCCGCATTTGTGTCCTTCTGGAACGTTCGGAAGCCAATGCGCCGAATCGAATGTAAATGATTTGGTGATCCTGTTGATCATGTCCCGGCTCTTTCCGATGATGGCATGGTTGATATCGCAAACAGAGGTCTCAGGATAAACGATTAGATGCCGTTTGCCAGTATTCCCACTCAATATTTTGCCCGGAATGCCGATAACAAGAGTGGATGTCCACCCTTTTGCATGGGAAGCCTCAAATTGTCGGGAGAACGCCTTGGCCCAGATCGATGATATTGTTCTGACCCACCACGAAAGAAGTAAGCGGGAGAAGGAGTTACGACTCCTGGTCGGCGTCGATGTCGCCCAGGACGTTCGTGAACCGGAGCCCGAGACGATTCTCGCTGATCTTATCACCGGATTCGAAACCCTCGAGAAGGTCGTTGAGGCCGGGGATGTCGTACGCTTTTTCGTGGACCTGGCCAAGCGACAAGGCGGTCGACTGCTGTTGTTGCGCAATTGGGGTGAGGGACTTCGCGTTATGCTGTCCCAGGGTGTCGATCTGCCCCCGCGTCTGCTGGATCCCAAGGCGGTTCGGCCCAAGGTGATCACTCTGCGCGAGACCGATATCTTCACCGTGCTGGCCCGCGAGAAAATGGTATTCGACGGACCGTTCCCCATGGGGCATTTTCCAGGTGAATTGGCAGAAGCACTCGGTGCCGCGGAGGACCGCCCCGTCCTGATCGTCCCCCTGCCGTTGCGGGGACGCTGGGGCACCTTCCTCTATCTGGATTGGCTGAATTTCCAGGGCAGCGACCGTATCCGTGAGGCCGCCGCGCTAGCGCGTTACGCAGTAATGCGTCTGCACAGTCTTGAACACGACGTACTGCCGGTAGGACCCGAAACACAGAAGATCCAATCCGCAAGCATGAATGCGCAACGGCAGCGCGAGATGATCGGCTATTCGGATCTTAAGCCGGGTGATCTGCCTCCGCACAAGGTCTATGCCCTACTCGGCGAACTCACGGCGTTGCCGCAGGTCGCCAACCGAATCCTGGAACTCATCGGTAACCCCAGGACGACTGCAGCCCAGTTGGAGAAGGAAATCGCCCGTGAGCTGGTACTGACCGCACGCATGTTGCGCGTCGCCAATTCGTCGTTCTACGTGGGCAACAGCGAGATCAAGACCATCCGCGATGCCGTGGTCCGCCTCGGTTTCAAAACCGTTCGCAACTGGACACTCGTTACGGCCTCACGTGCCGTGTTTCCGGGGGTGGACACCAGTCCAGTACTCAACCGGATCTGGTCCCGGTCGGTCCGGTCGGCCATCGCCAGCCAGATCGTCGCCGAGGAACTGCGGCTGCAGGATTGCGAGATCGCGTTTGTCGGCGGTCTCATGCAGAACATCGGTCAACTGATCATGGCCAGGGCGCTGCCCGGTCTATTCGAGCGCATCGAGCAGATCAGCGATGAGCGCGAGGTTATGATGTGGAAGGTCGAGAATGAATTACTCGGCTACAACCACGGCGCTCTGGGTGCCCTGCTCATTGAGGACTGGAATCTCAGCAAGAGGCTCGGCCAAGCCGTGCGTAATCACCATGATGTTCAAGCCGACACCGATCCCGAGCAATTGGGGGCCGTGATCGGATTGGGTGAGGATCTGGCTCTGAGCGCCGAGGTAAAGGAGCCGGAACAGTGGGAGAAGGTCTATCGTGACAGCGAGGCCGCCCACAAGCTCGGAGTCGATTGGGAAAAATTCTGCATCATGACGTGCCAGGTGGCCAGCGCCGATCTGGATGGTCTCGACTAGGTTTTCAGGACTCGGCAGCCTCGGTCGCGTCTTCGGATTCGGGCGGTTCGAAGCATTTGCGGCATCTGGCTTCGTATGTTTCCTGGGACCCCACCACGATCTTCATGCGGTTCTCGGTCAACCTCTGGGTATGGTTGGCCGGATTACCGCAATGCACACAGATGGCCAGCTGCTTGGTGACGTATTCGGCAATGGCCATCAGACGGGGGATCGGTTCGAAGGGACGTCCCCGATAATCCATGTCCAGACCCGCCACGATGACGCGCTTCCCCAGGTTGGCGAGCTTGTTGCAGACATCCATGATGTCATCGTCGAAAAATTGTGCCTCGTCGATACCCACAACTTCGGTCTTGTCGTGAAGGGACTCGATGATTTCGGGGCTTGAGGTCACAGGCGTACTCGGCAGCCGCTGCTGGCTGTGGGTGACGATGTCGTCATCGCTGTACCGGTCGTCGATCTTGGGCTTGAACAGCTGAATTCGCTGCTTCGCGATCTGTGCGCGTCGGATGCGGCGGATGAGTTCTTCGCTTTTGCCGCTGAACATGGGACCGCATATGACTTCTATCCAGCCAGTCTTGCCGTGGATGATCTGCATCGATTGTTGCTCCTGATCTGTGAGTTGTCAGACCCGAGGAATGTACGCGCCACGTGCAATCTTGGCCAGTCTGGATTGGCCGGCGCCGGTTGAGCCTTTGCGCCTCCAACTTCAGATGTTATCATCGGCGCATGTGGAACCGAAACGATTTCCGGGAGCGACTGCGTACGCCAATCATCGGCATGGTGCACCTGCATCCCCTGCCCGGTTCGCCTGCCTGGGGCGGGGATATCGCAGCCGTCGAAGCGGCCGCTCGCCACGATGCGGCCGCCTTGGCCGCTGGAGGTGTCGGAGCGGTGATGGTGGAAAACTATCACGACGTTCCTTTTTATGCCGGAGTGGTGCCGCCCGAGACCGTGGCGGCCATAACGCGCATGGCCCTGGCCGTACGTGACGCATCCGGTGACCTACCCCTCGGAGTGAACGTTCTGCGCAACGACGCCGGGGCCGCCCTGGCCATTGCCGCGGCCGTCGGCGCCGCCTTCATCAGGGTCAACATCCATACCGGTGCGGCCCTGACCGATCAGGGCCTGATCCAGGGGCGGGCGGCGGAAACCCTGCGCGCGCGCCGGACATTGATCCCGGACGTAGGCATTTGGGCCGACCTGCGCGTCAAGCACGCCGCCCCTCTGGCACCGCGACCCCTAGCCGACGACGCCGGCGATCTTCGCCTGCGTGGTCGTGCGGATGCCGTCATCGTGTCGGGCGCAGCCACAGGTGCCGCGGCCGATTTCCGGGATGTGGCGGCGGCCCGCGAGGCCCTGCCCGATTGTCCATTGCTGGTGGGCAGCGGCGCCTCCTGCGAGAACGTGCGCGACTACCTTCCGTTCGCGGATGGCTATATCGTCGGTACGTCCCTCAAGTCAGGCAATGATGAAGACGGTTATAACCGTATCGACACCGACCGAGTCGCGGCGTTCGTCGCCGCGGTCCAGGAGAACGACCACAAGGAGACTCGATG
>DAOVZQ010000258.1 GCA_030635025.1 bacterium | reverse complement strand
TCTTGCACCCTGTGGCTGCCCGGGTGGCGGAATTGGTAGACGCGCTACGTTCAGGTCGTAGTGAGGTTTATCCTCGTGGGAGTTCGAGTCTCCCCCCGGGCACCACCTTATTTTCCGGATCGATTTCCGGACTGAATTCCGGACTGATGAGACACGACACGAGTCGTGTCTTTTTCATGCCCGTCAGTCCACATACCCCAGCGACTTGAGCTGACGCATGATGGCCTCGTCCATCTCCGCATCCTCTTCCACCGAAACGCTGTCGTCCTGGGCCGGAGCGAAGGGTTTGTAGCTCGGCACCCGGTTGCTCTCCAGCTGCTCGATATACCTCAGCCCATTCGACGTCAGACCCTCGGTGATCACGACTCCCGGCATCTCCTCGCTGGCCGGCAGTCCCATCAACGCGAAAATAGTCGGTCCCACGTTGATGATCGGCGTGCGGTCGAAACGGAAACCCGGCTCGTGAATGGGACTGCGCACCATGAAAACACCCTGGGGACGATGGGCCTGGACGCCGCCCACCCAACTGCCCCGTCGCTGCCGCTTGCCGTGAAAACCGTGATCGGAGAGGATCATCACCGTCCGGTCGTCGGGAAAGAGCGCCAGCATCTCGCCCAGAAGCTCGTCGCAGAACTCGTAGTACGCCGGCACCACGCCTCCCAGGACCGCCAGCGCAACCTCGCTATGATTGCCGGGGCCGACCTCGGGGCGGTGATAACCCCAGAACCTGTGGCAGGTCGTGTCCAACCCGCGGAAGTAGACGCTGAACACGTCGAAGTCCCCGGTGGCCGCCAGATGCCTGGCCATGGCCATATAAGACTTGTCGCCGGCGATGAACACCCGCAGTTGGTCGAGCTCGGCCGCCAGCTCTTCCTCGTGTCCGACCAGCGCTTCCAGATCGATAAAGCGTCCCAGTTCTTCCAGTCTAATATCCCGATAGTCGACCTGCAGGGCCGTCAGCTCCGCACTCAGGGTGTCGGGGCGAACCAGTCCGGCCGGGTCGCGAAAACCCGCGGTCGTATAGGAGCAGGCATCGCTCACCAATACGCCGTTGATCGGGCTGGCGGGATAGGTGATCCACCAACCGAGGATACAGGCGGTCATGTCCATCTCACCGGCCAGATGCCAGAAGGCCGGGGCGCGCCAGTCACGGGCGGTGTTCAGCCCGTCACCGCTACTGCGGATGAACCCGCCGATACCGTGTTGATTGGGGCGCAGACCCGTCGCCATGCTCGTCCAGATGAGCGGCGATTTTTCGAGCGGTGTGAAACTCATGTTCGTGCCGTAGGTGGACTGTGTCAGGAAGCGCTCCATGACCGGCATGCGACCCGCTTCGATCAAGGGATCGATCTCCGCCCAGTCGGCCGCGTCGAATCCGATGACCACGAGCTTGTGATCTCCGGGGAGCTCGGCCTTGTTGTCGCACCCGCCCGCCACGAGCAACAAAATCGCCATGAGGAGTAAACCCACTCCACGATATTGAAGAGACGATATCATGTTTGTCGCGGGTTTGGTCGGATTTGCATGCATTCTGTTCATCGGAAGTCCCTTCTCCGCCTGGGCCCAAATCGCCTCTCCCCTTACCGCGTAAGAAGATACACAAACGACTGCCTCCTGACCAGCGTGGTCTACGTCTTGCACTGGATAACCGGTGATCCCAAGGACAAATCCGCTGCAAAGGACTGAAAATGCGCTGGTTGGACATCGATCTCACACATCGCGACGACCGGACCGTCGATACCTTTCTGGAACGCGCGCAGGCCCGTCGCCAGGAACTTGCCGGTCTCCAGCAGGACTCGGGTCTCGACAGCCCACAGGTGTTGAGCTGCCTCGAAGAGATCGGCCAGCTCCTGTTCCGCGCCGCCCACGCCGCCGACGAAGCCGCCTTCGCACCCGATCATGAAACACGTTTGACCGGGGCACCGTCGACGCCCGACAGCCCCGACAAAAGCGAGACCATCGGCTACCACCTGGTGGTGGACGAAGCCCACCTCGACCTGCCCTGGACGGCTCTGCACAACGGCGTGCATTTCCTGTTGGAGCAGGCCCCGATCTGCGCATCGACCTGGGGATCGCAGCCGGACGCCGCGGCCGCATCCGCCCGTCAGTGGATGCGCCGCTGGGAGGACAACGTCTTCACCGAATCGGCCCTCGGACCCGCTTCGATCGGCGAACTCGTCACGCGTTATCGACCGGAGGATTGCGCCGAGCCTTCGATTCTTTTCCTGGACGGTCAGGGCACCGGCGCCGATACGTCCCTCGGTCAGATCGAGCGCGACATGGTCGACGGCGCCCTCGAAACACTCACCGACGGTCAACGCCTGGCCCGTCTCGAAAACTCGCCTGCAGCCCTGACTCCGGCCCATCTCGCGCGCACATCGAGCATCTACAAGGCGTTCCACTTTTCCGGGGCCACATCGGTGCCGCCGATCGTCGCCGACGGAACGAACCCCGGCCCGGGCTGGGACTCCCCCGCGTCTCCGACCGCGCAGATCATCGAAGACGAGAGCGACCTGGAGATTGTCGGCGTCGATTCGATCACATCGCTTCTGGACCAGATCAACGAAAAGGCCGACGCCGGTCAACTGGCGCCCTGGTCCGAAAGCGGCGCCCTGCAACTTGCAACCCGGACTGCACCCTGCTGGCAGCTGGAAGACGGCCCTGTCCGGCCCGAGGACCTGGCCGGAGATCATGTTGCGCCACCGCTGGTTTTTTCCAACAGCTACCTGAGCCTCTCGTCGCTCGGAGCCCGTTTCCTGAACGTGGGCACATCGGTATTCGTAGGGCCGCAGCTGGCGCTGGCTCCCGGACGGGCAAGCGAATTCGCCGCCGATTTCTACCACTCACTGGCGTTGGGGAATTCAGCCGCCGAAGCCCTGCGCGAAGCCGCGCTGGGTTGCCGATCGCGGTGGGGGGCTCATCATCCGTCCTGGCTGGGCTACGGGATCATCGGCAGCGGCACTCTGGCCCTGCAGTATCTCTAGGCGAGTCGGTCCAACAAGTCCTCGACGGCCCGATCCACATTGGCCACGATCTCCTCGATCTCCTCACGGGTCGCCTCGTCCTGGTGAATTCCCGCTACGACCACACATGTGCGGCCCGTCGCTCGCGCCAGAGCCAGCGCGGCGCCTTGCGCCAGGATGTCCTCCTTGTGTCCGGGGTTAATGAGTCCATCGGTATTCGGTTCTCCACCCAATCCGCCATGATGAGACATCGCCACGGCCCCCGCATGGGACTCGCCGCCGCCGACCAGGAGGATCAGATCTCTCCCGAATTCGCGCAGCTCAAGACGGACCGCCGTGCGGTCGCAGCCCTTTTCGACGATAAGGGGCGCTTGAAGCCTTGAATTCATATAAATTTTCACTCCTCCCGTAAAAAACCCGGCGCCGGGTAAATGCAACAATTGCAGCGGGAATGCGTTCTGTGTTGTATTCTCCACTAGCCTGCAGAGCTACTTTTACCGATTCCTAGGATAACATGGGTCTGCCCGAGTCCAGTGATCAATTCAGCGCCGTGAGGCAGAGGGGGTCCAACACCCGCTGGATTCATCTGTTTGCTGCGCTGTGTACGTTCGGTCTGTGCCTCTTCGCCGCCATCGACGCGGGCAAGATGCGACCCAACGACGGCACCGTCTGGCTGTTGGGACGCCCGGACGTAACCGTGGTCGAGGTTCCCCCCCGGAGCGACGGCGAACTGAGCCTGCTCGAACCCGGCGACGTCATCCTGGGTATCG
This sequence comes from bacterium, assembly GCA_030635025.1. Classification (GTDB taxonomy): domain Bacteria; phylum Krumholzibacteriota; class Krumholzibacteriia; order LZORAL124-64-63; family LZORAL124-64-63; genus JAHIYU01. The sequence continues at coordinate 1,115 of DAOVZQ010000258.1, read as the reverse complement.
GCAACACCATGATCGAATCACCCCAGGACGCGGCGCGCGTCCTCAGCCGTCAGAAAACCGACACGACCATCCCCTACCTGGTCAAGCGCGGCGAGAACATACGCAGCCTGCCGGTCTCCCTGACCCAGTTCCGAACCGCGGGCCGCTTCTACGTCTACTACGGGATCATGGCGTTGGCCTATTGGATCATCGGGTTGCTCGTATTCATACGGGGCAGCGATCAGCAGGCGGCGCGGCTCTTCTTCCGCATGTGTCTGCTCTTCGCCATCTTCTTCATGACCAACCTCGACCGCTCGAGCTACTTCTGGGGCGACATCATCACCCAGAACGCCGGCGCCATGGCACGGTTCTTCCTGCCGGCCATATTCCTGCATTTCTTCCTGGTCTTCCCCGAAAAGCGGATCTATCTGACGCGCTGGCCGTGGCTGGAATCCATTCTGTACCTGCTGCCGCTGCTCTTCTACATCGAGTTCAGTATCGACCAGTTCTTCGGCTCCCATGCTCCGCGCATCTACAACACGCGCTGGCTGATTCTCGGTACGTATTTTTCGGCAGGCGTGGTCGCCCTGATCCAGAGCTATCTGCGCGTCCCCGACCCCCTGCAGAAACAGCGCATCCGAATCCTGACGCTCGGCACCCTGTCCGGCGTTCTGCCCTTCCTGATCTTCACGGTGCTGCCCGGCGGCCGCGCGGGCGAAAACATCGCCTTCATGGGAACGGTCCCCATGATCGCCGTCCCGCTGTCCTTCGGTTATAGCATCGCCCGTTATCAGGTGATGAAGATCGAGGTCCTGTTCAAACGCAGCCTCGTTTACACCACATTGACCACCGGAGTCTATTTCCTCTATGTAGCCCTGTTGCTGGGACTGGGCGCCATCCTGCTGCGCCTGAGCGGGCAGACGAGCCAGATGGCGGCGGTAACCGCGACCCTGGCTGCGGCCGCGGCGCTCTGGCCGGCGCGCGTCCATGTCCAGGGCATCCTGGATCGCCGGTTCTTCCGCAGCCGACACAATCTGGCGGGCGCCCTGCAGGAGTTCAGCCAGGAGGTCCAGCAGATCATCCAGCAGGAGGAATTGATCGAACGAATCGGCGGTCGGCTCTGCATTCTGCTCGAC
>DAOVZQ010000244.1 GCA_030635025.1 bacterium | reverse complement strand
TCGGCGCACAGGGGTGTGGACCATGTCAGAGTCGACGGAATATCGATTCGCGCTGAGAAATCGAGCGTTTTGTCCGGCAAGACCTGCAAGCACGTAAGGTAATAATGACCATCGGGAGTGGAAACGTGATAATAGACACTATCGTTGGTGTAGTGCAAATAACGGGGCAAATAGAGGGGCATGAAATTGTCTATCTGCACTGGCGACAATGGGTCCGAGACATCGTATGAACTGATGGATCTACCCGATGTCACCAGCGTCGTGCCTTGAACCTCAATCTCTTCAATCCATACGTCGGACATTTCCACTAACGTTGCGGAGAGCAGGTCGTCTACGGACACGTCGATATAATGTAACGTTGAGTCCGCAGCGGCGGCGACGATGTAGGGCTCTAGTACTGCCAAGTCTAGCAGTTCCACATCGCTTCCGTACAACCTATGCAACACTGGAGCAGTCGGATCACCGACATCGATCTCCCAAACTGCCAGACCCCCTGTGATCAGGTAGACTCGGTCTCCAACGACGACCATATCACCCTGGACCGGGCCATACAAATCCATCGAGCCGACAACTGCACTCGATCCACCTGTATCGAGCTCGACGACCAGGAACCTGTCTCCGGCGATGTAGATGTAGTCGTTAGCCATCGCGCAGTGACTGCCCGTGGCCTCCGGCATGACGTCGAGAGGTGTTAGAGTTCCTGACCAGTCCACGCACGGCTCACTTGCTGATGCGGGAGATGTGACCAGGAAAGCAGTCGCGAACAAGGATACGAGACAAGCAGATCGTTGCATGGTGATACTCCAATATCTGATTCATGAATACTGATGGAGTCTAGCATGTCAGATCGACCATTAGCAAGTCGACGGCGCAGCTTGAGGGGTTGGAGAATGGCGGATCGCCTCCAGCTTGAAATCGCGGCTGTATCATCTGCGGGAAGAATTCATCTCAACACCTCCTGGCTACACATAAATAGCCTTCTCGAGATGTCGGAAATTGGCAGGCAAGTACACCCGCTCTACTTGCGCCAGAACGACGGAAAGAAGATCACCAGCGCCGAGAACATCTCCAATCGGCCGACGAGCATATTCCAGGCAAGGAACCACTTCCCAACATCCGAGATGAAGGCATAGTTCTCCGAAGGTCCGACCGCGCCGAAGCCCGGCCCGATGTTCATCAGGGACGCGATGACCGAGCTCATGGCGGTCAGGTAGTCCATGTTGTCGACGAGCACCATGAAGCACCCGCCGCCCAGAACCAGGAAGATATTGACGATGAAGTAACAGACGGCCAGATCGATGATCGACTGGTCGATAGGACGATTGTTGATCCGAACCGAGACCACCGCGAGCGGCTGCAGGAAGATACGCTTGATCGCGCCGACCATGAACTTCCAGATGACGACGTAGTGGATGACCTTGATGCCGCTGGTGGTCGAACCGGCGCAGGCGCCCACGAAACACACGGCGAAGAGGAACATCTGGGCCGCCTGGGGCCACAGCTCGTAGTTCTGGGTCGTGAAGCCGGTCGTCGTCAGCAGGGATACCACCTGGAACGTGCCGTGCCGCAACGAATCCCAGAAGCCATAGGCACCCTGGAGCCACAGGACCAGCACCGTGGCCCCGCAGAAGACCGACACGAACCCGACGTACCACCTGAACTCGGTGTTGATGCGCAGGACGCGCCACTCGCGCCGAGCCGCGTGATAGAAGAGCATGAACGTGACGCCGCCCAGGAACATGAACAGGGTGATGATCCAATCGAAGTAGGCGTTGTCGTAGTGGCCGATGCTGGCGTTGTAGGGCGAGTAGCCCGAAGTCGAGACCGTACCGAAGGCGTGGCATAGCGAGTCGAACAGCGACATGCCGCCGGCGCACATCAAACCCACCTGCGCGGCGTTCAGCGCCAGATAGATGATCCACAGCACCGTGATGGCGTCGCGATTACGGGCCAGAAACCGTTCCTTGGTGAGGGTCTGGCCGGGGCTCGACTCCGCCCGGAAAATCCGCAGTCCGCCCATGCCATGGGGCAGGAAGATGATGGTCAGGGTCAGGAAGCCCATGCCGCCGAGCAGGTGGGTTTCGCTGCGCCAGAAGAGCAGGCCGTGGGGCAAGGCCTCGATGTCGGTCAGGATGGTGGCGCCCGATGTGGTATAGCCCGACATCATCTCGAAGAAGGCGTCGGTGAACGACGGGATCGATCCGTGGATCATGAAGGGTAAAGCAGAGACCGCCGAGATCAGGCCCCAGCCGAAAGCGGCGATAGCGAACGCGTCCTTGATGCCGAGTTCGTGGCTGCCGCGGGAAAGGCGCCATAGGGGATAACCGGCCGCCAAGGCAATGAGGGACGAGACCAGCAGGGCGGTCAGGTCCCCCTCGCCCCCATACAGCAACGAGCAGATGATCGGCGGCACCAGAGCACCGGCGGTCACCAGCAGCAACGTTCCCATGACATGGGCGATGGCACGTGGGTTCATGACAGGATCAGCGCCTGGAGATCCCGGAGGTAATGCGATTTGCAGATGCCGATGATTTTGTCGCCGGCCTGGACATGTGTGTCACCCGTGGCGATTTCCCAGTCGCCACTCCGGCATACGGCGCCGATGATGATCTTGCCCTGCATCCCTCCGACTTCGAACAACGCCTTGTGGGTGATCGGCGCTCCCTCTTCAGCGATGAGTTCGACCACCTCGGTGTCGCAGCCGTAAAGCTGAGCGACCGACAACAGTTGACCGCGCCTGATATACTTCAGGATCTTGTTGACGGCCATCAACTTCTTGTTCAGGACGATATCCGAGCCCATGGTCGACGCCAGCACCAGATAGGCCTCTCGCTGCACCAACGCGATGGTGCGGACCTTGTTTGTCGACCCATCCTGGATCAGGTGCTTGGCCAGGACGCTGGTCATAATGTTCGTCTCGTTGTCGCCCGTGACCGTGATGATGACATCCATGTCCTGCAGTCCGGCCCGCTTCAGTGTGTCGACGTGGGAGCCATCGCCGTTCAGGATCTCCGTGTGGTCCAGAAGGTAGGACAGTTCTTCGGCCCGACGTGCATCCCGCTCGACCAACTTGATCGGGAACGAATCCTCCAGCAACTCCGCGACCCGGAGGCCTACGAGTCCGCCGCCGATGATCATGATCCTGTGTCGTCGGTCCTGGGGTTCGCCGATCAGGTCCAGCAGCCGGGACTGGTCCCGGGTGTAGGCCAGGACGTAGATGTGGTCGCCCGGCAGGATCTCGTCCTCGCCGCCCGGAATGATGGTGTTGATGCCGCGCGCGATGGACACGATCCGGAAGTAGAAATCGTCATACTCGCACGAGACGTCCTTTAGCTTTGTACCGGCCAGGGCGCTTTGGGCATGGATCCGCGCGGCGGTGACCTGCATCCGGCCGTCCGCGATATCGATGACGGCGTTGCCCGTCCGCAACTTCAGCAGCCGGGCGATCTCCTTGGCTGCCAGTTCCTCGGGGCGGATGACGAGATCAAGTTTCAGATCGGCCGCCGTCAACAGAGCGTCGGGCTTCAGCACGTCGAGCGAACGGACCCGGGCGATCTTCTGCGGGATCCCGTACCGGTCGGCCAGCAGGGAGGCGAGGATGTTCACCGCATCGTTGTCGGTGACGGCGATGAGGTAGTCCATGTCCCGGGCTCCGGCTTCTTCCCAGGAGGCGAAACTCATGCCGTCGCCCCGGATCAGCCGGGCGTCGATCTCGCCGTCGGCCTGCTTGATCAGGTCGGAATCGGTTTCGATGGCCGTTAGGGCATGTCCCTCGTGCGTCAAACGCTTGGCGAGGTGATAGCCGACGCCGCCGAGGCCCAGCAGCAGGATGTTCGCGCTTTTTTGGGGCATGGTTAGCTCAATCGTTGGGTCGGGTTTCGGGCGCTGTCGGAAATGCTCTCACAGCGATTCGAACTAGGCAAGAGCGGCTTCCGACCGGTAGAGAAGAGACAGGACGGTCCGGGTCAGGATCCTCCCAGCTCGCGGCTCAGTAACGCCACCATGGCCTCGAACTCCTTCTCCTCGAAACCCTGGGCCTCGTATACGACCACGCCCTCACGATCGATGACGAAGTTGCGGGGGATGTAGGCCTCGGCGTAGCGACCGTAGACGGCGCGCTCCTGATCCAGCGCGACGGGCCACGTCAACTCGTGCTTCGCCGCGAACGGGGCTACGATCGAGGCGCTCTCTTCGCGGGCGATGGACACCATGACGAAATCAGCGCCCTTGAAGCGCTCCCATACCTGGGATCGAAGATGCGGCATCTCGGCGATACAGGGACCGCACCAGGTGGCGAAGAAGTTGACCAGCACCACCTTGTCCCGCTGATCCTTCAGCTCGAAGCGGCCGCCGTCCAGCAGTTCGCACGAGATCTCGGGCGCCGGGTCGCCCACGTGGATCAGGGTGGTCTTGGCCACCTCCGCCGCGGAATCTTCGTGCGTCCCGGCGCTATCGGGATCGCCGGAACAGCCGACCAGGGTGAGCATGATCGTCAGTGCGGTCAGTGCGGCCGGGAAACGAGAGGGACGATTCACGGTGATCCTCCGATTACTGGAGTCGGTGTCGTTGCGGGATGACGCCGGATGACGGACGGGATGTCGACGTTTTCGATAGAAGCATCGGCTTGCTTGGCGTGCAAGCCCAGGTTGTGCTGTCCGCGCATTTGCTCGTCTTGATCGTTATGGAGCCCCGCTCGCCCATGGCGCCGATGGCGTTGTCGATCAGGTTCGTCCATACCTGGTTCAGCTCGCTCCCCCGGGTCCCGATCCGCGGCAGATCCCGATCGTAGTCGCGCACGACGCTGATGCCCTGCCGCAATTTGTGGCCGAGCAGCGTGATCGCGTCCTCGATACCCTGGTGCACGTCGACCTCCTGCACGGGCGCCCGGTCCATGTGGGAATAAGACTTCACCACGCCGACGAGTTCCGAGATACTGCTGGAGCTGCTGCCGACCGTTCCAATCAATTCCTCGACCGTAAGAGCGCTGCACAACCACTCGATCCCGGGCGCCAGCGC
>DAOVZQ010000105.1 GCA_030635025.1 bacterium | reverse complement strand
GATTCGATCTTCTGGGATTGTCGCAGTTGTGCGATCAGGGACGCGCGCTCGCGCACTTGCTCGGCCAGCAGCTTTTCCTGGTGATCAGACACACGGTGTGTCTGATCTTCGGCCCTGACGCGCGCAATCGCGCCGCCAAGCTGATCCGCTAAGTCCAGGAGCGCATCCCGCACAGATTCGGGAACCTCATCCATGGTCCGCGAAGCAAGGGTGATGCTGGCAACAATGTTTCCATGATGAGTGATGGGGATGACAGCCAGGGCCCGCACGACTACCCGGGAGGGGACATCGCCGCAAACATGCTGATGCTCCATGTACTGCAGAAACAGCGGGCCTTCCTGCGGGTTCTGACTCACGCAAGGCAAGTCGCTCCAGAGGCTGTATAGGTACTCGAGGATGTCGGGAGACATTCCCTCATGATGCGAGAACTCGAAGGCGTAGCTGTCCTTCTCTGCGAGGCTGAACCCGGCCGCGTCCATGCACGATACCTGAAGAACGGCATCAAGGATAACCGACATGCACTCATCGAGATCCGAGGTCGCGGCCAGCTTGAGGGCCAGATCCCGCTGGACGTGGTACTGCCGGACATCCCTGTCCGGAGCCAGCCCGGATTCATCAGCGGGACGAATCGACCACGCTATCTTGGAGCATATGTATGGGTGCATTTCACTACTTCCTGGTTCATGGACCACGGCCGGGCACACCTGCCATTCCGCTAACGATTCCATGGGTCCCGCATCAAACCTCTTCGCGGTCGCGACATTCGCAACCACACGTCAAGGCCTTGGATTCCTCGTGTTCCCTGGCGATCGTTCCCCGAACGGCCTGCAGGTTACGAAGGCCCACATCCGACGCCCCACCGCAGATCAGGATCTCCGGGGTTTCGAGGCTCAGTTCCAGGAACTGGAATAAATGATCCTGGATCTCGGAAGCCATGAACTCGCGCAGGTGCGACTCGTCGGTCCAGTTGCTGTGGAAACGAATCCCTGTCTCTTTCATTTATTCATCCGGCAGCTGAATCCCGCGATGCACGCATGTCGGGTCACAGATCGATCGTGAACTCTCTTGACAGAGGGATGCCTTCTCATGGAAGGCACAACAGGGAACGTCGTGTTCTAGGGCCGTACATCGCAGGATCGAATAAGAGGAGCCCAGCCTGACGGCCGGGCTCCTCTTATCTGTCCATCGTAGCCCTCGGGCGTCCGTCATCGACGCCGACCGCACGGCGCTGAATCAGGAGACCGCGGCCAATTCCTAGGGCTCACTGTGAGGATCGTAGGGAGTCCTGACTCCGCGCTTTTGGGTCAGAGAGAAGTACATGTACGCACCGCCCGGCCACTGCCGCTCCTCGACGTCGCCAAGGGACGCGCACTTCACCTTGCAACCGCTGTAGAGGTACAGGTCGTGCGAGAAGGATCCGTACGCGCCGGTCGTCACCGTCGCCACCTCGTACCAGCTGGCGGGGGGGTAAGGCGTGTAAAGGTAGATCTTGACTTGCACGCCCTCGGCGTCACTACCGTCCAGGTAGTCGACGTTGCCGTAAACGTGGCACATCATGGACTTGTCGGGGCTTGTTTCGTCATCGGCCAACGGCTCGGAGTCGGCGAGCGGGGGCGAGACAGGGTTGTCGGTCGAACAGCCGACGCAGAGAAGCGACAGCATAAGCAACATCGAGGCTAGGCCGAGCATACGTTTCAGCGACATAGAATACCCTTTCTGCGAGAGTCGATTAGGCGCACTCGTACGAGTGACCGGGATCGTCGGTCCCGGATTCCCGGGGCCATAGGTAGGACATCCTGGCGGAGTGGTTTTCAAGAATAGATTTGGTGAACTTGCCTGCATTCTTCCGACATCTCGAATGTGCTGCAAGGTCCCAGAAGGCGCTCCCTCGCTAGAAGAGGGCTGGTCTGGTAGAATTGCGCTGTAAGACCGAGATCTGGTGTCGGCGAGCGTGGTTCTCGGCTATGAGCGCCTGGTGGGATTTGAGCGACGAACTCAGCGCTTGAAGAGCTATTTGAGCATAATCGGGGTTTATCGGCTCGGTACAGTAAATCCTATAGTATCGGGGCGAACTAATATTCAGATGGCACAAGGCACAGCAGCACATTCTCAAATGTGCTTGACCTGTCCCTTCTATTTATTCGTCTGCTGTGTCAAATAAGCATTTAGCTACATGCACAATTCTGACAGGAATTCTCAATGCGGGGCCGTCGAGGAGATATTGGGAGCCAATATCACCGAAATAAAGGGCTGTTGGGTTGAGGCTGAGCTATACGGCTGGATCACGTAAGTCCGTAGTTTTCAGTCCGGACGGTATAAACGGTAGGCACAGGTATGCATGTTATTTGCTGACAGCTCCGTAAGTGTTCGTAGCGACAGTTTAAGTTCGGCGCGACTTGTAATCATCAATGTCTTTGCGTATTACCTTGAGAGGTGGATCGAGCCAGCCGAACCTCTCAAACAGCCATGCAAGAATCTCTAAGGATCTCTCACTGCTGTTACCCAGTAGGGACTCTGTATTGAATGTCCAAGTGTTTTCGATCATGTCCAATGAGCAGGCATAGTAGTTCATCCAGGCGCGATTCCTTTCCGTTGTCAATACGTAGTCCTTGATTCCTTTGATGGAGAGTGTGAATTCTAGATCTCCGCGATAAACGTTTGCTTGGGCCATACGTGTAGCGAATTCCACAATCTCGACAACACAGTAGAGAGTATTGATGATAGACAGGAAACCAGGAACCGAACTCCAATTTATTTCACTGTAATGATTGAGATGGCACTCTGTGTCACGTTGGAGCTCATCTCGCCACTCTTGTCTAGTGGCTTCCCTGACGCTAAACAAATGAACAAACTGCGAACTCTGATATAGTCGCCAATATTCCAGATGCCCTCCGAAGGACGCCCATGATGCGATCCAGTTATTACCGTAGCTCCGCTCGTCGTCTCTACCGAGATGAGGGTAGTCCCAGCCCCTTAGGCGGACTGCGTTTTTCTCCACCAGTCGAGTGCATTCACTAAGCGTTGGAATCGTCGATGGTTCGTATGCCAGAGGACGGATGTTGACTCGCCAATGGGGGAAGTCCAACACCGCGACAGGTAGCTCGAGAGTCTGACTCATAGGCCCTCAAGCTCCTCTTCAAACGGTGATATCTCGGGCGCCACGGACTCGAACCGAATGCGGCGCGATGTCTCAATCATGCGGCGAGCACGCTTTTCTGCAGCAAGTTCCAGCAAGTCGTGCATCTCCTCAGCGCATGACACCTTCTTTGTCTGAGCCTTCCCGGGTGGCCGAATGTAGACGTCACCCTGCCGAAACGACTTTGACCCGTCAGGCCCATTGCGTTTGCAGACGCAAGGTGTTACCTCGAACTCCCGTACCTGGATTGCAAGAAACTGGGTGCCATCCGTGTAGGCAACCCTAACCACATCGAGACTAAGGGGTGGCGATGCGTATTTGTTGGCGATGTCGATGATGTCGTCGACGTCGTACGAGGCAAGGTCATCGTCCTTGATACCCGTAAGGTTCCAGTCCTCCTCGCGCTCGGAGACCCCAATGACAATGACTCCTCCATCCCGTAGATTCGTCATAGCCATAACGGTTCGAATGACACGCCACTTCAACTGAGCCCAGGGCGCTGACTCCTTGAAGTCTACGGCTTGGGATTCCTGGCATCTGTCCAATGCAGAGACAACCCGCTCGTGGAGCTGTTTGTGTCCCGGCATGTCCGAAGTGGGTATCGCGCCCATCAAACCTCCAAGATTGTGCCTAACTCCCCTACAGTCGTCTCAGGCATCAGTTAGGCCGAGAAGCCGGCATGATTACCTCGGACTTCGATCATTGGCGAAGGGTCTCGTCCTAATCTGTCTCCGGATCGCATATTCTGCTTACTCATGAGCAGCAGATATGCCGCGATCTATGGACTTAAATCGAATCTACCACGAGCATGCCCCCATGTCATCACTCGAGACAGAGGGCTACGATGGTTAGGCATACGCTACCAGTTACTGGATATTCGGAATGGCTGATATCGCTGCTGCAATTGTGGCGAGCTTTTTCACGGTATTCGTTATTCCGATCAAGCCGCGCGATGAAGTACTAAGACGCCAGGCTGTGCATACCGTTTATTCCGTCCGGCCTGTGGAATAAGCAGTTAGCTACATGCACAATTCTGACAGGAATTCTCAATGCGGGGCCGTCGAGGAGATATTGGGAGCCAATATCTCCGAAATCAAGGGCTGTTGGGCTGAAGCTGAGCTATACGACCGGATCATGTAAGTCCGTAGTTTTCAGTCTGGACGGAAATAAACGGTAGGCACACCTGCCCGTTGCCACGGCGATCTTGCCGGGTTTGTATAAGCACTCAGTGGAAGGGGCGGCCAACGACTGCTCCGCCGTTGGCGGCCTTCATAGAGGCGTTAATCCTCCCGCATCACCCCCGACTCCACGGTAATCAACCGTTCGTCAGGGATCGAGAAGGTTGCTTCGGCCCCGGCCCAGCCCCCGTCCGCGCTGGACACCATGATCGATATCGATCCGGCCTCAAACGGAGTCAGGAATCGGGTCTCGAACGTGAACGTCCGTGTCGCACCCGGCTGCAGGAGATCCACACGAAGGCCGTCGCTCTTGGCGATGTCCACGCCTAGCGGCGCCGCCACCGAGACGGCGACGTCGTTGATCACCCGCTTCGTCAGGTTCGTCACGACCACATCCAGCCGGCGGATGTCACCGGAACGGCTCGGGGGGCTCCAGGAGAGGTCGACCGAGAGCATTCGCTCGGGGCGTAGCCATTCTAGGTCGAGCAGACGATCGCCGGCTCTCGCGATCACCACGAGATCCATGCCGGCCGGCGTGGTCCTGGGGACTCGGAACCGGAACGGCCGGTCCAGAGTGTCGTCCGGGTCGGCGATCTCAAGCCTCGTGACGCTGACGACGGAATCGGGGAACTGCTTGCTTTCCGGTCGATCGAAGGCCAGCTCGACGGTGAATCCGTCGGGACGATCGCCGGGGCCGAAGCGGGGCGGCGTGAACGTGCCGGCTAGGCTGCGTCCCAAGGCGAAATCGCCCAGGTCGAGACGGAGCGCGGAGGTTAGTCTGGAACTGGATCTCGAAGCACACGCCCAATGCGTGTTCGGCGACCAGTACTCCTCGCAGGCCTCATAGACCCACGATTTCTTGCTTATGCCCTGGACCGGCTCGTCGCAGGAGTTGCGTTTGTAGGTGACGTCCGACGACTGATCGCCGGTCTCCGCCCAATCCCAGTTCGTATCGGCGAAGACGATGAGATCATTGAAGGCCTTCGTGGCGACGGGCATGGACCCGAAGGAGGACCTTGTCCTCGGACTCATCGAGGGGTACTCGTGGGGGTGGAGGATCAGCCACGTCGGCACGCCGCCGGATGGAACCAGGTATTCGGTCCACGTATCGAACGTCCAGTTGGCGTCTCCGGTCTCGAGGGCGGCGTCGGCCGTTGCGGGATGGGCCGGGATGCCGACAGCCCTCAGGAGGGCGGTCAGGACGTTGGCGTCGTCGGCGCACTGCGCCTTGGATTCGTTCTCCAGCATGTTGAGGACATCGTTGCCGTGGTAGGAGAGGCTGTACTCGAACTCGGCCTCCTCTACGTCCGCGATCTTCCGGGCCGATCCGTACGGGTCCACGTCCCCTTGGATGGCGTCGAGGGCTAGGTTGAAGACCCTGGCGTCGTCTGGATGCAGGTAGTAGTGGAGGGCGCGAAGGCTGTTGCTCCCCGTGCCGAACCAGATACCGGTTTCGTTGAAGGCGTATCGCGGGGGGCCGTCGACGTCCTGCGGATCGTAGATGACGAAGAAGGGGCGCTGGACTTCCATCAGGTCGCATCCCGACTTTACCAGGACCCGATACATGCCGACCGGGATCTCGTTGGGCACGTGCCAGTCGCTCTCCGACTCCCAGGTCCACCGGCCGCGGTGATAGCCCGGGAAGATCTCCTGCATCTGGATCTCGATCACTCGGTTCCGGCCTGGATCGTGGATCTCGACGCGGATCGGATCGTCGCAGCAGCTCTGCACCGTGATGAGAGGGCCGGATCCGGCTCCCCGAGGGAAGACCGGTCCGTTGATCTGCTTTTCGCCTTCCTCGGCCAGGAAAAACGGGTGCCCGCCGAGGATCTCGACGCCCGGCGAGTGCAGGCCCCCGAGCACGACGACCGTGTTCGAGGCCGGGCTCATCACGATGTTCCCGAAGTACTGCCGCGCCGTGACTTCGTCGCCGGCCTCGAACTGTAAGTCGTTTCCCAGGGCCAAGACGAGATCGCCCGGACCGCCGCCGCCGTACCCCACGATCGATCCGTTTCGCAGCACAACGACGGTCGCGTTGACCACCACGTCGCGTAGGACCACGTGACGTTGGCCCCGGCATATCGGTTCGAGCAGGGTCGGGGGGGGCAGCTCGGTCGTCGGGGTCTGCGGCGGCGAGCCGGGACTCGTGGATCCGCACAGTTCTTGGGTCGCCGTGATGCTTGACGAGGCGGCTAGAGGAGGGTCGATGTGGACCCAGTTGCCGGAACCGGTCGCGTAGCCGCCGCCTATCGGGTCGCCGTGGTCGAAGACCTTGACGCGGGCGCCAACCAGGAGATTGCCGACAGTGACCTTATCGTTTCCGGCGACTAGGCCGGACGTGGAGACCACCGGGGCTGGCACAGGGTCGGGAGCGGCCTTGACCGTTACGGGATCCGACTCCGGACTCGCGAGCTTGTCGTCGGGATCGTCCTCGCAGGCGACCTGGACTGCCGTGATCTTGGCGCCCTCCTGGAGGGGCTGGACCCAGACGGGTTTCCAGGTCCCCGTGGTCACGGCCTGACCGACCTCGTGTCCGTCGGACATAACGTGCACGCGGAGACTCTCGACAAGATGCCCGACGGGCACGATTCTGCCGCAGTCGTAGAGGTTGTCGCCGACATCGGGTTTCTGGAATCCGTCGGCGATCGTCGGGTACGGTGAGACCACGGCGGGATGGTGTGTCCGGACGCTCGTGGCCCCATCGACGGTCTGGGTGGCGCTGATCGCCTCCCCGATGTCTAGGGATCGCGTAAGCGCGACGTCGGTGAAGCCGTATTCCGTCTCTGTCTCTCCGACGAGTTCGTTTCCGTTCGCGTAGACTCGGATATGGGCGTGGGGGATGAAGCCGTAGACGTGGACCGCTTCCGCGCATTGATGGATCGGGCTGTAGACCATCGGCGGAGATAGCACCCCGTCGCCGACCGGATATCTCTTGTTGATATCCGGATCGTTATCGCCCTTGCATCCCGACATGGGGAAGAGCCCGGTGCATAAGGCCAGTACCAAGACACTGACGAGAGCGATCGAGCCGGTGAATTTTGGGAAAGACTTGATACGTGGATGTGAACTCATGGATACCCTCCCTTAGACAAGCATGGAGGCAAGGATGGAGTCCTGCCGTATGACGAAGAGCATAGAAGAGTCATTCAGATGTCTGGCTGTCGACGAGATGATTTGTATTCGAGATGGATGTCCTAGCCGCTTCGATAGAGGACACATCCTAGACATGCGAAAGAGGGGGAAGTCAAGAGGGATACAGTAGGGATTTGGGGGGCGCGAAGTTAGCGGCCGTCCACGATTCGGAATAACCCGGGGGGCGAGTCGAAGCTGGCGGCCGTCCGATCGAGACGAGGGAACGACGTGGACAGCACTGCCCTCTGTCCCTTGTCCCTTCTATTTTTTCGTCTGCCGTGTCAAATATGCAGTTATCAGAATGCATAATTCTGATAAGAATTCTCATTGCGGGGCGATTATCTTAAAATTGGGGGGCCATAATCACCGAAATTACGTGTCGCGAACGCGGGGTTGGATGATTTTGCTCG
>DAOVZQ010000259.1 GCA_030635025.1 bacterium | reverse complement strand
GCATGTCGTCGGGGGGCAGCTTGCCTTCACGGGCGAGGGTGGCTTTTTCGAACACATCATCGGAGATCTGCACGATGCTCTTGCTCTCGGTTCCCTTGACCACCGGCACCACCAGTCCGCGGCCCGTGTCCGCTGCAAAACCGATGTTGTAGAATTTTTTGTAGATGATCTCTTCCTTGAAGGGATCGAGGCTGGCGTTGAACGACGGCGCCGCGCGCAGTCCCGCCGCCACGGCCTTCATCACGAAGGACATCAGCGTCAGCTTGGCGCCGGGACCGTCCTGGCGACGCTCCTTCTCGCGCTTGCGGAAGATCTCCAGGTCGGTCACGTCGGCCTCGTCCATGTGGGCCACGTGGGGGATGAGCGCCATCGAGGTGACCATCTTGCGGGCCACCTTGCGTCGGATCGACCGCAGCTTCTCGATCTCGACCGGGCCGTCCCGGCTGAAGTCCGGCAACGGCTCCAGCTCGAGGAAGGGGATGGTCGAGGCGGAGTGGGCCGCGAACTCGGCGAAGGCCGTGTCGTCCTGGACGTCATGGGCGATCAGATGGGTCTCGGCGGACACGACCGAAAGGGCGACCGGGCCGCCTTCGGCCAGTCGACGCACGTCTTCGGGGGTTACGCGACCGGCCGGGCCGGAGGCGATGGCCAAGGCGATGTCCACGCCCAGTTCGCGGGCGAGTCTACGAGTGGCGGGGGCTGCCGGGACCGGTCCGGTCCTCGGTCCATCGGCGTAGGCGGCCGCCGACGGGGGCGCAGCCGCCGTCACTTGAGGTGTCTCGACGGGTTCGGGCGCGGCCGTCGCCGCCGGTGCGGTCGCCACGACTTCGCCGCTGCCGTCGTCGATGGTCACCAACACCTGGCCCACCTCGACCATGTCGCCCTCCTGTCCGGCCAGCGAGGCTATGGTGCCCGCCTTCGGCGAGGGGATGGTGACGGCGGCCTTGTCGGTTTCAACGTCAACCAAAGGCGCGTCCTCGGCGATGGACTCGCCGACGGTCGCGTGCCACTTCAGGATTTCGCCTTCGTGGATACCTTCGCCCAGATCAGGCAACTTGAATTCGTACACGGGGCGCCTCCTAGAAATCGAGCGTCTGGTTGAGGGCGTCGCTGATGCGTTCCACGGTCGGCACGTACATCTTCTCGCGGAAGAAATTCGGCGTGACCACGTCGAAGCCGGTCACGCGGGCTACGGGCGCCTCCAGGTACATGAGCGCATGGTCGTTGATGCGCGCGATGATCTCCGAGGCGGGCCCGAAGGACCTCACCGCCTCCTGTACGATCACGCAGCGGCCGGTCTTCTTGACCGACGCCACGATAGTCTCGGTGTCCATGGGAGAGATGGTCAGCAGGTCGATGATTTCGATCGACTTGCCCGTCTTCTCGCCGAAGGCCTTGGCGGCTTTCTGGACTGTGCGCATGGCGGCGCCCCAGGCGATCACGGTGAGGTCGCTTCCTTCCTGGACGACTCGGGCCTTGCCTATGGGCAGCACTTCTTCAGCCTCAGGCACCTCTTCCTTGAAGGCGCGGTAGCTGTGCTTGGGCTCCATGAAAACGACGGGATCCGGGTCGCGGATCGCGGCCACGATCAGGGCACGCGCGTTACGCGGCGTGGACGGGATGACCACCTTGAGGCCCGGGTTATGGGCCCACAGAACCTCGCGGCTCTCGGAGTGGTGCTCAAGGGCTCGGACGCCGCCGCCGTAGGGCATGCGCAGCACCATGGGGCAGGTCCATACGCCTTGGGAACGACTGCGATAGCGCGCCGCGTGGCCTTCCATCTGGTGGATGGCCAGGTAACTGAAGCCGCTGAACTGCATCTCGGCCACGGGCTTGAGCCCGGCCAGGGCCATGCCGATCGATGCGCCGACGATGCCGGACTCGGCCAGGGGCGTGTCCATGACGCGGTCCTCGCCGTAGATCTCCTGCAGGCCGTCGGTGACACGGAACACGCCGCCGTCGACGCCCACGTCTTCTCCCAGCATGATGACGCTGTCGTCGTTGGCCATCTCCTGCTTCATTCCCAGGTTGATGGCCTGGACCATGTTGAGCTTAGCCATGGTTGGCCTCCTTACCGATCGACTCCAGGAACTCGGTGCGCTGCTGCGCGATCTCCGCGGGCTCTTCGGCGTAGACGTAGTCGAAGGGCGCGTCGACCTTGAAGTCGGTGCGCGATTCGAATTCCTTCACGTCGGTATCGATCTGCGCCTTGAGTTCGGCGAGCAGGGCCTCCTCGCGCTTGTCGTCCCACAGACCCTTCTTCTCCAGGTAGCCGCGGAACCGTTTGATGGGTTCCTTCTCCCACCACTCGTTCTCTTCCTCTTCGCTGCGATACTTGCGCGGGTCGTCGGCCGTGGTGTGCATCATCAGGCGGTAGGTGACCGCCTCGATGAGGGTCGGTCCCTCGCCGGCGTGGGCGCGATCGAGTGCCTCGGTCACGGCCACGTGCATCGCGAGGACGTCGTTGCCGTCCACCTGGATGCAGGGCATGTCGTAGGCGATGCCCTTCTGGGCGATGGTCTGCGAGTGCATCTGCTTTTCGCGCGGTACCGAGATGGCCCATTGGTTGTTCTGCGAGATGAAGATCACCGGGGCGCGCCATACCGAGGCGAAGTTCAGCGCCTCGTGGAAGTCGCCCTCGCTGGTGGCGCCGTCGCCCATGAAGCTGACCACGGCGCCCTTGTCGCCCTGGTGTTTCATGGCGTAGCCCAGTCCGACCGCCTGCAGGTTCTGCGACGCGACGATGATGTTGATGGGCAGCACGCGTTTTTCGGCGGGCAGGACGGCGTTGCCTTCCTCGCACCCGTTGTAGAGGAGCAGATTACCGAGCAGCGTTTCGCCGCGGACCAGGCGCGCGCCCAGTTCGCGGAAGGCCCCGACCAGCCAATCCTCGTCGTTCATGGCGAGGGCCGTGGTCACGGCGATGGCCTCCTGGCCCGTCGATGGACCGAAGGTGCCGATGCGTCCCTGCCGCTGCAGGTTGAGCATGCGCTTGTCGCTCTCGCGGGCCAGCATCATGTAGCGGTAAATCTCCAGAAGGTGGGCGTCGTCGAGCTTGGGCTCGAGCTTGGCGTCCAGCTTGCCGGTATCATCCAGGATCTGGAGGTGTTCCAGTCCGAATTCGGCGATCGTTTCTCTAGGCATTTCACATCCTCGTGCTGCGGGTTGCGAATAATTATGACTCTCATTCTCAGTGGATCGAGACGAGAAGATCCCGTCTCCTTTTATTGACTTTCAGGCGGTGTCGAGCTGGTTGCGTTTCGTGTTTACTAGGCGCCGAGTGTTCCGGGCGGCAGGGTCAGTGCGCGTCCGGCCAGTTCCCGGTCGATCATGAAGATCCCGCCGTCGGCCTGGCCTACGAGCTTCAGCTTCTGCACGATCTCGTCGACCGAAGCTTCTTCCTCGACCTGCTCGCCCACAAACCACTGCAGGAAATTGACCGTCGCGTGATCGCTGACCGACATGGCCACATCGACCAGGGCGTTGATCATTCCCGAGACCATGACCTCGTGATTGTAGGATTCCTCGAAGATGGCGATGGGCGAATCCCAGGAGGAGGGGGGCGCGTCGATGGCGCCGAGCGTTACCGTGCCCTGACGGTCGTTGATATAGTCGCTGAACTTGGAGACGTGTGTGAGTTCCTCGACGGCCTGCATGCGCATCCAGTGGGCGGCGCCGGGAAGATTGATCTGGGAGCAGTGGTTGGACATCGCCACGTATAGATATGAGGAATACAGTTCGGCGTTTATCTGGTCGTTGATGGCTTTTTCGACCTTGGCGTTCAGCATTGCTCTATTCCTCTTTTTAGTTGAGATGATGATCATTTCATCGGCCAAAAGGTACTCAAACAGTTGCTCTTGCACCACCGTAGCCAGGCTCTTGGCCTTCCGGGGGGAAGCGCCGGGGCGCGCCTTGGTGACGCGCCCCGATCGTAACCGATCTAGGCGTGCTTGCCTAGGTACTCGGCGACGCCGTCGGCGGTCGGGGTCATGCCCTCATCACCGACGTTCCAGTTGGCCGGACAGACCTCGCCGTGCTCCTCGGTGAACTGCAGGGCGTCCAGCATGCGCAGAGCCTCGTCCACGTTGCGACCCAGGGACAGGTCGTTGATGACGCTGTGACGAACGATGCCGTCCTTGTCGATCAGGAACAAGCCGCGCAGGGCCACCGCGTCGTTGATCAGGACGCCGTAGTCGCGGCTGATCTGCTTGGTCAGGTCAGCCACCAGGGGGAACTTGACCTGGCCGATGCCGCCCTCGTTCGCCGGCGTGTTCTTCCAGGCGAAGTGCGAGAACTGGGAGTCGATCGACACGCCGACCAATTCACAGTTCTTGGCCTTGAACTTGTCGTAGGCCTTGTCGAACGCGATGATCTCGCTCGGGCACACGAAGGTGAAGTCGAGGGGATAGAAGAACAGCACGGTGTACTGGCCGCGCAGGTCGCTGAGCTTGAAGGTCTCGTTGAAGGTGTTGTCGCCCATGACGGTCATGGCTGTGAAATCGGGAGCTTCGCGGGTTACCAGGCTAGACATTGTCGTCCTCCTATGGACTTGGTTGGTTACTTGTCGTCCCATTTACCGGTCTGTTCGTGCTGTCTGCACTCTTCTTCCGCCAGGCCGCGCAGGCGGTAGGCGGTATCTCTGAGGATCCCGTAGAGGATGCCGCAGGAATCGTCGATGCGGTCGCGGTCGCCTTCATCCGCGAGGGCCAGCATCTCTTTGGTTAGCTCCTGGAGCTTGAGGAGGTTTTCGTTGAATGGATTCATGGGGCCTCCGTGGGCGGGATCTGTCTCACTCTCGGGGCAGGGCTATTGCATTATGTGGGCCAATGTGGGGTGACTGTCTC
>DAOVZQ010000375.1 GCA_030635025.1 bacterium | reverse complement strand
GTGATCAGCGAGGAGTGGACCGACTTCGATTGCCACGACGGCGGCATCACGGAGAGCTTCATAGAGATCTGGTTGAGGAATCCTGACCTGTAGACGCGCGGAACCCGGATCCCATCGGACTGTTCCACACGTCTGGACTCCGACGGGACCGCACCCTATACTGTTGCCCGGCCGCAATAACGATATTCAGCGAAGGCGAGACTCACCGATGATTCCCACTTCCCGCTCCATGCGCGGACGCATGCTGCTGACGACGACCGTGCTGCTTGCGCTGGCCCTGCCCGCCACGGGCGCGACTCTCGTCATCACCGGCTCGCCCGGCGCGCAGGTCACCGTCGATGGGCAGCCCGTCGGCACCCTGCCCCTGGACAGCCCGCTGACCGTTACTCTCGGACGCCACACCGTCGCCGCCGAACGGCCCGGCATGGTGCCGATGGAGCGCGAAATCATAGCCGAAAGCGATCTTCACACATTCCGCCTACACTTGCGCCTGACGCCCCTGAGCCGCAAATCGGCCGTGCTGCGCAGCGTGATGCTGGCCGGGTCGGGACAGCGCTACGAGGGCCGGCGGACCCTGGGCCTGGCGCTGACCGGCGTGGAGGTCGGAGGGCTGCTGACCGCCCTGCTGTCGGACATGTTCGCCCAGAACTACAAGGACGAATACCTGCTGGCGCTCGACGATTACGAGAACGCCTTCGTCACCGCCGACCTCGAATACTACAAAGAGCTGATGAACGAAAAACACGACAGCATGAGCAGCGCGCTCGACCTGCGCAACGTAGCACTGGCCGCCGCGGCCGGCGCCGTGGTCGTGAGCGTGCTGGACGCCTGGCTGCGCTTCCCCACGGCTGAGATGGGTCCAGGCCCCCGGCCCGTCCCCCCCTCGGATCAATTCTCCCTCGGCGCGTCGCGCCCGACCGATCGTAGCGGCTTTCACCTCGGCTGGCGCCTGAGCTTCTAGGAGAACCAGAGATGACGCACACGAAACACACGCTCCGCGCCTGGCCGCTTCTGATCGCGACGCTCGCCGTCACGATCCTGGCCCTGTCCCTCGGCTGCACACAGGAGCCCACCGCGCCCGATTACGCCAACCCCCTCGATCCCGACGGCCCCTATCAGGGCGACCCCTTCCAGGTGCTGGCGGGATACGTCAACGGCTCCGTGGTCGTATCCTGGACCGGACTCTCCTTGCCTGGGATCGTCACGTATGAGGTGCTGCACAGTCTGGTGCCGGACGGACCCTTCAGCGTAGCCGGATCGGTGGATGCTCCGGTCACGTCGTATTCCCATCAGGAATTTTCGCCCAACCTGGCCAACTACTACAAGGTGCGTGCCGCCGACGCCCTCGGCGGCACTTCGGCCATCTCCCTCGTGCAGGTCGCCGAGATACTCGCGCCGCCCTACCTGGAGATCGGCGAAACGAACACCGCCGCCTCCCGAAACCTCGACCTTTTCATCCGTGTGGCCGTGGGCGACCGCGTCGAGGTCGACTCGCTGCCCGATTTCAGCACCGCCGCCTCCCATGACTTCGACGAAGACGGCGTAGTCACGATCCCCTGGGATCTGGGCGAAGCGGAGGGCAACGAAGTCTGGAAGTACGTCTATTTAAAAGTCTACACGGTCGATGTGGCCAGCGAGGTCTACGAAGACTCGGTGGAAGTCGTCTTCGAGCCGCAGTTGAGCATCGTGGGCAACCCCTCACTGATCGGCACCATGACACCGTCCCTGGATATCGCGGGCGACGGCGTGCTGGAAATGCGCTTCGCCGAGAGCCGCGAGGCCCTGGATCTCCTGGCCTGGCTGCCCGGCGACACGCTTTATGAAGCCTACACTCTAGACGCACTGCCCGACTCCCAGCTCGTCTTCGGCGAGTTCTCGTGTGACTTCGGCTTTACCTACGTGGACAGCTTCTGGGCCGTGCCCGACAGCCTCAACGGCATCACCCTACTGATCAACAACGACGCCGAATCGACCGGCGATCTGGACGTGATCCTCAACACCGAGATGGCCGCCACCCAGATGCGTTTCGCCGAAACCGTCGGCGAACTGGCCGCCACCGCATGGCAGGACTACGCAACCGCCCCGACCTTCACCCACGGCGGCTGCGCCGACGATCTGGTCAAAACCATCCACGGCCAGTTCCGCAACGACTGGTTCGATCCCGACCCCATCTCCGACGACATCCAATGGCTGCCGTCCGAGGTCCTCGACGTGACTATCGCCGCACCCGACACCGTAAGCAGCGAGGACGTGGTCGCAGTGACCGGCACCGCCATCGCCGGCACATGCACCGACCCACTCGACGGCGTAGAGTTCAGCGACGGCGGCGACTGGGAGGCTGCTACGGGTCTCGAAACCTGGAGCTTCGACTGGACGGCCCCATTGGTGACCGAACACACCACGGTCACGCTCAGCGCGCGCGTGACGGCGGGCGCCGCGGCCGATACGGTCGAGGTCGAAGTGGTGGTGGCCCCGTAGGGGGGCGATTTACCCTGACATGGCGTTTTTCAGGGACCTTCCTTGCCGATGAACCAGCTGGTGACAGCCGGAACACAGCACCTGCAGATTGGTTGTCTCGTTTCCGCCGCCCTGTGATCTGGGGCGGCGGTGATGAACCTCGAGGAAGCGGGTTCGTTCACAGCCTGGCGTTTCGCAGCGATGGCCGGCTCGGATCAGGGCGGCTCGGCGCTTTTTGGGCGGGATGGTCGCCCGGTTGGGTTGGCCGGGCTCCTGAATAATTGCATCGCATTGGACAACTTCAGCCGACACCGGCTTCGCACCACGATCCGTCCGCACCTCGCCCGCGCCACAGATTTTACACGTGTAAACTACGACCTGGAATGGTGAGCTTGAGATGGCTGAGACTTCTGCTTCCGGGTCGAGTTTCTCCGCCAGATCATTCAGCGCAGCGAGGATCAATTCCGCGCGATCCAGATCTCGCACCGTTGATCCCTTCCGCGCAGCCCGCTTACGAATCGTTTCGAGCAAAGCTTCACGACGAGCATATTGTTCAGCCGTATACTTGGTATTAACCGTGATCTGAACATCCATGGGGGCCGAGTCCGCCGTCGGCTCGGCCAAGGCCAACGCGGATTGCCCGGCCGCACGCGGCGTCTGACGAACCCGCAGCCGCACAGCTCGTACTTTCTGCTCCAGATTCCGGCTGGTCGATTGCTTGGCCGTAGTGATCCACTTCTCTTCACTCGTAGGGGTAGCCACCTTGGCCACCTCCCGCGCCTTGGTCCACCCCAGCTCGCCGGACGCAACCGACCGACGTAAGCGCGGCAACTCTTCTAGCGCCCCGGCCAACCGAACGAACTGCGAAGTTTTGCTGGGAGAAAAGCCGAGAGCCTCGGCGGCATAAGCCTGAATCGACGAGTACCCAAGATCCCGATACAACTTGCGACTGAGAATCTCACCAAACAGAAGCACGGCGTTCTTTTCAGCGCGTTGGAGTTCGCGGAGTGCGGCTTCGAGACGAGTATGAATTTCATTAGCGGACATAAGAAACCTCCCGGAAAACGAGCGTTTCGTGGGAGGTCGAAACGAGTGTAATCGATACATATAATATAGCTCGAAAATGCTCATTGCGCAATATCTAACTAATTAATATACAACCAGTTACGCTGACTGTGCGGCATGGTT
>DAOVZQ010000393.1 GCA_030635025.1 bacterium | reverse complement strand
GGTGGGCACGGGCCTGGCCGGAGGCGGCGCCGCGGCGACCCTCGGCGAGCTGGGCTACAACGTGCTCAACTTCTGCATCAACGACACGTCGCGCCGCGCGCACAGCGTAGCCGCCCAGGGCGGCATCAACGCTTCGAAGAACTATCAGTACGACAGCGACAACACCTACCGCCTGTTCTACGACACCATCAAGGGCGGCGACTACAGGTCTCGCGAGGCTAACGTCTACCGGCTGGCCCAGCTGTCGACGGGCATCATCGACCAGATGGTTGCGATGGGTGTTCCCTTCGCCCGCGAGTACGGCGGCACCCTGGCCAACAGGTCGTTCGGCGGCGTGCAGGTCAGCCGCACGTTCTACGCTCGTGGTCAGACCGGACAGCAACTCCTGCTCGGTGTCTATTCCGCGTTGTCGCGCCAGGTCGGCGCCGGCACGGTGAAGATGTTCCCGAGGCACGAGATGCTAGACCTGGTCGTGATCGACGGACGGGCCCGCGGCATCATCTGCCGCGACCTGATCACTGGCGAGCTCAAGCGCTACGTGGCCGACGCGGTAGTCCTGGCAACAGGCGGCTACTCGCCCGTGTATTATCTGTCCACCAACGCCGTGAACTGCAACGCGACGGCGATCTGGCGGGCCCACCGCCGCGGCGCCTACTTCGCCAACCCCTGCTACACGCAAATCCATCCCACCGCCGTGCCGCAGATGGGCGACTACCAGTCGAAGCTCACGTTGATGAGCGAGTCGCTGCGCAACGACGGGCGCGTGTGGGTTCCCAAGAAGGCGGGCGACGATCGACGTCCCAACGACATCCCCGAGAACGAGCGCGACTACTACCTGGAGCGCCGCTATCCGGCCTTCGGCAACCTGGTGCCGCGCGACATCGCGGCGCGGGCCGCCAAGGTGGAGTGCGACGCCGGCAAGTCGGCCTACATGTCGTCGCAATCCGTATACCTCGACTTCGAGGAAGCCATCGACCGGCTGGGCGAGGACGTTGTTCGGGACCGCTACGGCAATCTTTTCGCCATGTACGAGGAAATCACCGACGACAACCCGTACAAGTCGCCGATGATGATCTACCCCGCGCCCCACTACACCATGGGCGGCCTGTGGGTGGACTACAACCTGCAGAGCACCATCCCGGGCCTGTTCGTGGCCGGCGAGGCCAACTTCTCCGACCACGGAGCCAACAGGCTGGGCGCGTCGGCCCTGATGCAGGGCTGCGCCGACGGCTATTTCGTGGTGCCGCGGGTCGTGGCGGGATACCTGGCCCAGGGCGGCTTCGACGCCGCGACCACCGATCACGACAGCTTCGCCGAGGCCGAGAACGGGGTTCGCGGCCACTACGACAAGCTGCTCGGTGTGAACGGGTCACGCACGGTTCGCGAGTTCCATTGGGATCTCGGTCGGATCATGTGGGACAAGGTCGGCATGGCCCGCGAAGGCGGGGCCCTGAAGGATGCCATCTCCGAGATCGCAGACCTGCGCGAGCGCTTCTGGCAGGACGTGAAGATCCCCGGCGACTCGAAGGACTTCAACAAGCAGTTGGAGCAGGCCGGTCGTGTGGCCGATTTCCTGGAAATCGGCGAACTCATGGCCCGCGACGCCCTGGACCGCGAGGAATCCTGCGGCGGCCACTTCCGCGAAGAGCACAAGACGGAAGAGGGCGAGGCCAAGCGCGACGACAAGAACTACATGTACGTGTCGGCCTGGGAGCACAACGCGACCGGTACGCCGACGATGCACAAGGAAGCTCTCGAATACGAGAACATCGAGGTAAAAACCCGGAGCTACAAGTAGGGAAGGAGGCGGACATGAGCGCAATGACCATCAATCTGAAGATCTGGCGACAGGCCTGCGGAGACCCCAACGGCCGGTTCGTCGAGTATACCGTGAAGGAAATCCTTCCCGAGATGTCGTTCCTCGAAATGCTCGACATCCTGAACGAGGATCTGGCCCGCAAAGGTGAGCAGCCCGTCGAATTCGACAGCGACTGTCGCGAGGGCATCTGCGGAACCTGTGGTCTCGTCATCCAGGGGATCGCCCACGGGCCGAATCCCGCGACGACGACCTGCGAGGTTCGCATGCGCCACTACAAGGACGGCGACACGATAACCGTGGAACCGTTCCGGGCGCGGCCGTTCCCCATCATCAAGGATCTGGTCGTGGACCGCGCGGCCTTCGATCGTGTCCAGCAGCAGGGCGGTTTCGTGTCGGCCAACGTCGGCTCGGCTCCCGACAGCAACTCGGTGCCGATTCCCAAGGTCGACGCCGACAAGGCCATGGACGCGGCCAGCTGCATCGGCTGCGGCGCCTGCGTGGCGGCGTGTCCGAACGCCTCGGCTTCCCTGTTCGTGAGCGCCAAGATCAGCCAGCTTTCATATCTTCCCCAGGGACAGGTCGAGCGCGGCCGACGGGCCTTGGCCATGGTCGGGCAGATGGACGCCGAGGGTTTCGGCAACTGCTCCAACCACGGCGAATGCGAAGCGTTGTGTCCCAAGGAAGTGTCGATCGAGAACATCGCGCGCATGCGTCGCGAGTTCTTCAAGGGTGCGCTGAGCGAGAAATAGTCCGGAGGGTAATGGCGGCGCCGGGGCGATCCCGCACGGGTCTCCCGGCGCTGTTTATTCAAGTTGACAGGTAACATGAGGCGATAAGGGTAAAGCAGTGAGCAGATACGCAGTTATAGATATCGGGTCCAACTCGCTCAAGATGTATGTGGGCCGGGTCATGCACGGTCGCGTGACCGATGTGACGGATCAGGCCGTGGTCAATCGTCTGGCCGAAGGCTTGGCCGAAACGGGCGAGCTCTCCGAGAAGGCCATGGACCGAACGCTGGACGCCATCAAGACCTTCAAGGCCTTGGCCGAGGGGCTCGGCGTAGAGAAGGTCGCGGCGGTCGGAACCCAGGCCCTGCGTCAGGCCGACAACGCCCGTGAGTTCGTCACCTACATCCGCAGTCGCTGCAAGATTGGCGTACGCGTTCTGTCGGGAGACGAAGAAGCGCGTCTCGCGTTTCTGGCCGCCACGTCCTCGCTTGATCTGGGAAGCGACCCGATCCAGGTCTTCGATGCGGGTGGTGCCAGCACCGAAGTCGTCCATGGCGTCGCCGGACGCATCGAAGATGCATGCAGCCTGCCGATGGGATCGCGTGTTCTGACCGATCGCCATTGCAAGACGGATCCGGTGTCCACGGTGGAATTCACCGACTTGTTGGCTGCCGTAAAGCAGGGGGTCGAGGCCGTACCGGTTCGATCCGGCCGGCTGGTGGGAATCGGCGCCACGGCGATCAGCCTGGGCACCGTACACTACGGAGTCGATTGGGCGGCTCATGCCGAGATCCACGGGCGGACAATCACGCGCCGCGTGGTGGAGTCGGCCATCGACAGCCTGAGCGGGATGTCACTGAGGGATCGTCGTCGCATTCCCGGCCTGCATCCCGAACGCGCCGACGTCATGCTTGCCGGTGCGG
>DAOVZQ010000223.1 GCA_030635025.1 bacterium | reverse complement strand
TACCCTGGCTCAACTCGGGCACCTCAACCAACTCACTCCACCGGGTGTCCCGGCGGCCCTGGCATCGTTGGTCTTCGTGTTGCGTCGCTGGCAGCGGGGGGAATCCGTAGCGATCGGAATGTGGGTATTGGCGGGAATCCTCATCGGGCAAGCCGCACTGGGGTGGTACGGGTTTGCCTACGCTCTGCTCGCCGTGAGCGTGGTCCTGGTGGGCTGGGTCTCGCGACGTATCCGCAGCCTTCGGTGGCGTCGACCGATGTTGAGCGCCGCGTTACCGCTGACGGCGGCCGTTGCGGGTGTGTGGCTTTTGGCGTCGCCTCATCTTCAGACCGCTCGGCAGGAACAGGATTTCACTCGTCACCAGAGCGAGGTACGATGGTACAGTGCCGATGCGCAGCACCTGCTGAACCGAGGCGCCTACCGGAACGGTCCCGACGACTGGACGGGACATGCACCCGAAGCGGAGATTCGTCATGAGGGGGTCGCCCGCCAGGCCTTGCACCCCGGATGGGTGGCGATTGCTCTGGCGATCGTGGGATTCATATCTCGCAAACGATTGTCGGCCGACCAACGGGAGTGGGGGAGCCTTCTCATGTTGGCGGGGCTCGTGGGTCTGGTAATGGCTTTCGGGGATTCGGTCGGTCTGCCCGGCACCGATCGTCGCGTGCTGTTGCCTCTGGGGTGGTTGCAGAAGATCGTGGAACCGGCGCGCGCCTATCGGGCCGCCTGGCGTTTTTCATTCCTGTTCACTTTGGCGATCGCCTGGTGGGGGGCTGCGGGGTGGATGCGGTTAACGGCGATTTCCGGAGCCAAGGGAAAGCTGTTCTCCTACGGAGCCCTCTTATTCCTGTTGCTCGAATCCATGCCTGCGGGTGTACCGGTTCTGGCGCTAGAAGACCAGTCGTTGTCGCGCCCGATCCCCTCGCGGACCGAAGCGGTTTTGACTCTGCCCGCCCCTGTCGACGAATACACCGAGGACCATCGTGAGGCCCGGTGGTTGTGGCGCGCCCTAGCCACGGGACGTCCCGTCACCGGCGGCGTGACGGGGTGGGTGCCGCCATGGTCGCGTGATCTGCGACATCGGATCGAGGCCTGCGAGCGGGGGCAGGCCGACACGGCGGACCTCATGGCCGACCTGATCGAAGTCGGCGTTACACGGGTTGAGATCTTCGCAGAGGACGACGACTCCCGCCTGGTCTTCTGGCGAGACTATCTGAGCAGGATCTCCGGGCCGCCCTTGCGGGAAGATCGTGTGGAGGTCTATCCCCTGTCGGGAGCTCCATAAACGGAAGATCCGCCGTCTGTGCGACGGCGGACCTTGGCGGAAAATCGATCTATACGGCCTACAGGGGCTCGACGGATTTGATCTCGGGGATCTCTTCCTTCAGGCGAGCTTCGATGCCGTGCTTGAGCGTCATCATGGACATGGGACAACTGCCGCATGCCCCCTTCATCCTGACCGTCACGATGCCATCATTGTAATCGATGAATTCGACATCGCCGCCGTCGGCCTGCAGCGCGGGACGGATCTTGTCGAGGACCTCGAGGATCTTCTGCTTCATGGTGCATCCTTTCGTGTGCGGATCACTCCGATCAACCAGAAGCTATATCAATCCGGGACGATGTCAACCCCGAGCGGCCGGCCCGGGGTTGAGTGCTTCAGGCTAAGGGTTGTACCCCACGCGAACCGCCCGTATGATCGATTCGAGCTATTGACGAAGGAACGAGGAAGAACTCCATGACCAAGCATGATGACGACCTGTCCAGGCTGAGGGAGATCGCCCTGGAAGCCGGAGCCCTGCAGCTCGCCGAGAGGGATCAGTTAAGAGCCATAGATTACAAGTCCGCCACGGATATGGTCACGGATCTCGACAAACGCGTCGAGGCGCTGCTCGTGGCCCGTTTCGTCGAAGCATTTCCCGACGACGGGCTGCAGGCGGAGGAGGGATCTGCACGGGCCGGCGAGAGTGGCCGCGTGTGGCATATCGATCCCCTGGACGGGACGACCAACTATGTACACGGACACCCTTTCTTTGCCGTCTCGCTGGGACGTGTCGATGCTGGCCGGGTGGATCTTGCAGCGGTTTACGCCCCGGAGCTGGACGAGCTGTACTTGGCGTCCGCGGGAGGAGGCGCGGTTCTGGAACGGCCCCACCGGGATGAAACACGTCTCCTGCAACCCCGTGAATCGGTCGATCTGGAGCATGCGCTGCTGGCGACCGGTTTTCCCTACGTGCGCGATCATGTGGCCGCCGGCAATTGCGATCTGATGAAGACCTTTCTGTTGCGCCGCTGTCACGGTGTGCGTCGGGGGGGGGAGTGCTGCGATCGACCTGTGCCACGTGGCAGCCGGCCGGATCGACGGGTACTGGGAATTCAAGCTGAACACCTGGGACATCGCCGCCGGTGTCCTGGTCGCACGCGAGGCCGGCGCCGTGGTCAGCGATTTCACGGGCGCGGATAATTGTCTCCATGCCCGACACGTCCTCGCCGCCGCTCCCGGCCTGCACACGGACATGCTCGCGATCATTCAGGAGGAAGCCCATGACCTGCTCTGAGCAACGGAGGTCGGGATGACCGATGCCACCTGGCTCTCCATCTTGCCGCCATTGTTGGCTATCGGCCTGGCCCTGTTGACCCGACAGGTGATCCTGTCCCTGCTGCTCGGTGTCTGGGTGGGCACCCTGGTGCTGGCGGACGGGAATCCCATTACGGCCTTCCAGCGTCTCGGCGACACCTTCCTCGTGGACGCGCTTGCCGATCGCTCCCATGCGGCGATCCTCCTGTTCTCCACAACACTGGGCGGCATGGTCGGCGTGCTGTCGCGCAGCGGGGCCATGGAGGGCATCGTGATCGCCTTGTCCCGCCGCGTCCGAAACCGTCGCCAGGGCCAGACGGCCACCGCGGGCATGGGACTGGCCATCTTCTTCGACGACTACGCCAACACCCTGCTGGTTGGAAACACCATGCGGCCGCTGACCGACCGGCTCGGCATCTCGCGTGAGAAGCTGGCCTACCTGGTGGACAGCACGGCGGCCCCGGTGGCCACCATGGCCGTCATTTCCACCTGGGTGGGCTTCGAGGTGGGCCTGATCCAGGATTCCCTGTCCCATGTGACAAGCGGAGGCTCGGGCTATGTCTTTTTCCTGCGCTCGTTGCCCTATAATTTCTATCCGGCTCTTACCCTTGTCATGGTTTTCCTGATCGCTCTTACGGGTCGTGATTTCGGCGCGATGGCCAAGGCCGAAGGACGCGCCGCGGGTGGAGACCTGCTGCGGCCGGGCGCGCAGCCGGCCGGTGATCCGACGGCCTTGTCGAACAAGAGCGAGGACAAGACGCCGGCGTCGCCGTTCATGGCCGCGGTACCAATTCTAACGGTCATTCTGGTCACTATGGGCGGCCTTTGGTGGCAGGGCCGGCAGGAGCTTCTGGCCCAGGGCGTCGCGGCGACGAATCTGCGCGACATTCTCAACGCAGCGGACAGTCTGTCCGTTCTCATGTGGGCTTCCCTGGTCGGGGCCTTGCTGTCCATCGTTCTGTCCGTGGCGAGTCGGCGTCTGGATGTTCGCGGCGCCGTGGACGCCTGGCTCGACGGCGCTCGTGCCATGTTGATCGCCATGGTGATCCTGATCCTGGCCTGGTCGTTGGGCGCCGTCTGCGAGGCTCTGGGCACTGGCCCCTGGCTTGTGGACGTTAGCAGAAACGTGCTGTCGCCCCATCTGCTCCCCACGATCTCCTTCCTGTTGGCGGCGGCCGTGAGCTTTTCGACCGGGACGTCCTGGGGCACCATGGCCATCCTGATTCCCATTATGCTTCCCCTGGCCGGCGCTCTCACGCTAGATGCGGCCCTGGCGGAGGGGTTGCGCGAGACCATAGCCTTATCCGCGACCAGTGCCGTCCTCGCCGGTTCCGTGTTCGGTGACCACTGTTCGCCCATCTCCGATACGACCATCCTTTCGTCAATGGCGTCGGGCTCTGATCACGTGGACCACGTCCGAACACAAATGCCTTACGCACTGGTCGTGGCCGTCGTTGCCGTTTTGGTCGGTTACCTGCCGGCGGGATATGGCCTCTCGCCCTGGCTGTCGCTGGCGGTAGGGGGAGGGCTGCTGGCTGCGGTCGTATTTTGGCGGGGCCGGAGAGCACCACCGGTGCTGGAGGGCGATTCTTGACCCTTTCGGTGATCGTTTTCACCGGCGACGGTCACCTCGAACTTGCCATCGTGAAGAGAACGGGAACTCGTACGGAACTTGAGCGTGGGGATGGCTTTGAACGAGGTCATGCCGTAGATTGACAGCACCTTCAACGTCGAGGAGATCACATGGTTTCTCTCCAGGCACAAACACGTCCGGCGCGCTGGTTGGCGCTGACGCTGGTGCCTCTGGTTCTGTGCGGCTTGACGTCCTGCAGCACCCACACGGTCAATTTCAATTATCCGTCGGAGAAGATCGTGTATCCCGGGACCGAAGGCTCGATGCCTCGCCTGCACATCTCCCAGATCCTGGACCAAAGACCCGACGATCAGCGTGAGGGGCAGGGGCACTTTACCGGAATCACGTTTCCCAATGACGCAAGTTGGGAACCCGCCGTGCGCGACATATACCATGCGGCCCTATCCCGCGATATCGCCCAGACCCAACTGGGCGTGCTGACTCCGATGGCAGGGCAGGCCGACTACACGCTTGAGGCCGTTATCCATTCCTTCCACTGTCGCATGGAACGCGAATCCGTTTCCTTCCTGTTCGCGCCGGCCGTGGGTATGCTTGGCGGGTTCGTCTGGGGTGACGATATGTCCTCTCGAGTCAAGCGCGGGGCGTTGTTGGGTGTCGTCGCGCTCGGTATCTTGCCGGTGCCGCTGCACGTCAAAGCCGAGGCGGAGGTCGAGCTGATCGTACGCGATAGCGGGGGAGATATCGTCTGGAGGGAAATCTGCATCGGCATGGTCGAAGACGACAAGGGCGTACCGGCCGTGTCCCGCCCCGACAAGCAATTGGCGGAACGCTACATGCCCCAGGCGGTCAAGCGCTGCAACGCATGCCTGCTCGGACAGCTCAGGCAGTTCCTGTTCAGTCAGTCCGCGAACTGATCACACCCGACATACAACAAAAAAGCGCCCGGTCATCGACCGGGCGCTTTCCATACGGACGTGAGTCTAGAGCAGGTCGGCCGCCAGACTGGCCAAATGGCTGCGCTCGCTTTTGGCCAGTGTGATATGGCCGTAGACGGACTCGTCCTTGAAGCGTTCCACCAGATAGGTCAGCCCGTTGCTGGAGGCGTCCAGGTAGGGATTGTCGATCTGGTAGGCGTCGCCCGTGAGGACGATCTTGGTGTCGTGGCCCGCACGGCTGACCACGGTCTTGATCTCGTGAGGCGTAAGGTTTTGGGCTTCGTCGAT
>DAOVZQ010000305.1 GCA_030635025.1 bacterium | reverse complement strand
CCTCATGGTGGCCGACGCCGTCGAGGCCGCGACGCGATCCCTGGCCAAGCCCACACCCGGCCGTATTCGTGAGATCGTCAAGCAGGTCATCGACGAACGCATGTTCAGCGGTGAGCTCGACGAGTGCGGTCTTACCCTGAAAGACCTAGCGACCATCCGCGATTCCTTCCTGCCCCTGCTGGCGGGGATCCATCACCACAGGATCGCCTATCCGGGTCAGAAGGAACGTTTGGCCGCCGTGGAACAAGACGTGAAGGATCCGGCATGAAGCTCCTGACCATTGATCGTCTCGTTGATGACCGGGGGTGGCGACCTTCGCCCAGTCGAATGGAAATCCTGGCCGCACCGGTCGTTTCCCTGGGCCGTGCGGACTGGTATGCGGAACTCGTCTGGGTTGAGGACGCGGAGATGCGGCTCCTGAACGAACGCTACCGCGGGCAGGACAAGGTGACGGATGTCCTGTCTTTCTCGAATCTGGTAGTCGCCGGTGCTGGTAAACCGGCTTTGTCCGGAGGGAAGTCCGGCGCGTGTGCAGACCTGTGGTGGGACACCGGCGAAGAGCCGGAAGCGCGTGCCGCAGGGGAAATCGTGATCGCCCCGCGATTCGTCGAACGTACCTGCCAAGAGGCCGGAAATGATTTTAGTGAGGAACTGTCGTTGCTTGTAGTGCACGGCGTGCTGCACGTTCTTGGGTGGGACCACGTCACAGAGGCTGAGACGGAAGCCATGCACAAGGTCGAAAGCAATGTGCTGGCAGCCTGTGGTCTGCCACATCCCATACATGTGAAAGGAGACGGTCCCGATGGAGGTTGACGGCAGCGGCGGCCTGCTCGGCGTCGGATCCTTGCTCACCGCAATTGGTGCGTATGTCGTGGCGATGCTCATGATCGGGCTGCTCGCGGCCTTTTTCCGCGTGAGCGGACTTGCTCGTCACGATCTGCTGGAGCCCGAGGCGTTGCGGGGGGTTCCCAAGAGCCTGCTCGACGAGCCCCGACGTTTCACGCTGACCGTGGGCACGGTCTACCTGGCCGCAACCGGTGTCGGCTGCATGGCGACGGCGGATCTCCTGTCGTCCTATCGGCCTGGACTGGGTGAGACGCGTCATTACATTCTGCTGGCTCTGCTCGTTGTGATCGCGTGGTCGCTGGGAGGGCTGCTGATCAAGCTTGTGTCGATAAATTCGGCTCTCGGCTATACGAGTCTCTTCGGGCGGTTGCTGGTGCCCTTGAACTGGCTGCTGAGGCCATGGACCGCCTTGCTGTCGAGCGCGGGCGGCCGGCTCGACGATACCACGTGGAGCGTGGAGGCGATGCCGCACCTGTCGACGGGCGAAATCCGTAGCCTGCTCAACGAGGAGGACGGTGACGTCAACCTCGAGGAAGACGAGCGGGAGATGATCCAAAGCATCTTCGGCTTTCACGAGACGGCGGTCAAAGAGATCATGGTGCCGCGCATCGACATGATCGTTCTCGACGTCACAACTCCCGTTCCCGAGGCCCTGGGCACCGTCGTTGCCTGCGGGCACTCGCGCATACCGCTGCACGAAGGCAGCGTGGACAAGATCACCGGCCTGCTCTACACCAAGGACATGCTGGCGTTGATCGACAGTGAAAGACAGGACATGGCCGGCAAGGTGCTCGGCGACTTCGCGCGCCCGGCCTACTTCGTGCCGGAGAGCAAGAAGCTGGACGAAGTGCTGGCGGAATTTCGCACCAAGCGCATTCATATGGCCGTCGTCATCGACGAGTACGGCGGCACCGCGGGTGTCGTCACGCTCGAGGACGTGATCGAAGAGATCATCGGTGAGATCGAGGATGAATTCGACGAAGCCGAGCCCCTGTATCAATGGCTCGATGAACGGTCTCTGCGTGTGGATCCCAAGATCGATCTTGAGGATCTGCGAGACGTCCTCGGCGTGGAACTGCCGCTGGATGAGGGGAGCGAGACGCTGGCCGGCCTGATCTACGAGGCGGCGGGGAAGGTCCCCGCGGCCGGCGACAAGGTAACCGTGGCCGGGCTCAGCATCATGGTCGAGCAAGTCGAGGACCAACGGATCATGAGGGTGCAGGTCGGCTCGAGTGAGCCGTTCCCGGGGTACGGCGCACGAGAGGATGATGAAGGTTGATGTCACGCCTGAGACAACACCTGATCACCGGTTTGCTCACGGTTACTCCCGTGGCCATCACGGGCTGGATCCTATGGCGGTTTTATCTGGTCGTCGACAACGCCCTTCGGCCGTTGCTGGAGCGGATCGTTTTTCTGCGCGAGTCCGTACCACCCTTCCTGTTGACTCTGCTGGGTGTCCTGGCGAGCCTCCTGTTGCTGGTGTTGATCGGCGTCATCACGCGCACCCTGATCGGTGTGGCTTTCTTCGGACTCTTCGAGCGCATCATTGACCGCATTCCGGTCATCAAGGGCATCTTTCGGGTTACGAAGCAGATTTCCGAAGTGTTGCTGGCCGACAATCGGAAGGCGTTTCGCCACGTGGCCATGTTCGAGTATCCACGTCGGGGCATCTGGTCCCTGGGATTCGTCACCAATGACGATCCCGACCGGGAGACAGTGCATGTCTTCCTGCCCACCACGCCCAACCCGACTTCGGGCTACATGCTCCTGGTCCCCAGGCGGGATATGCACATCCTGCCGATGAGCGTGGAAGACGGCATACGGTTGATCATTTCCGGAGGTGCGGTCGTTGAGCCCGATCAAGGGCTCAGCATGGAGCGGGTTCTGGCCGCGGGCATTGTATGCGATGACGGTGCGGAAGGAGGTGACGGAAATGCTTGAACCAGGTGCGCCCATACCGGGTGAGGATCAGCTGGAAGATCGGGCCCTGGACCCCGCCAACCTAGAACAGGAGTGGCACGAATACTCGGAGCGTTTCAATGCGCTCCTGGAAGAGAAGGCCGAGTCCAAGCTCGCCGAGATCGCGGCGGAACTGTCGCCGGGCGATCTGTCGGAGATTGTTCGGCCCCTGAGCGTGGCCGATACCGCTGTCGTCATCCAGCTCCTGCCGCGGGACCTGGCGTCGGACGTGTTGGCGGAGATCGACAAGCGCAGCGTCACCGCCCTGATGGAACTGCTCACCATCGAAGCCATCGCCGACCTCATCGAGGAGATGCCCTCAGACGAGGCCGCGGACCTCGTGGGCGAGTTGGACAGCGACCAGGCCCATGAAATTCTCGAAGCCATGGAGGCGGAGGAGCGCGAAGAGGTTCGCGAACTGCTCCAGTATCCTCCTGATACGGCTGGTGGACTCATGGCCAAGGAGTTCATAGCCGTGGCCGAGACGGCAACTTGCCTGCAGGCGGTCGAAGCGGTGCGTACGGTCGAGGAAGACGACCGTGAACACCTGCATTTCCTCTTTGTCGTGGATGAAATCGGGTGCCTGAGCGGGCGAATTCCCCTGGTCGAGATGTTGCTGCAGCCGTGGTCCACACCCGTGGCCGACGTCATGGAGCGCGACCCTCTGCGTGTGGATGTCGAACTCGACCAGGAACAGGTGGCCCAGTACGTGAGGACGCACGACCTGGTCACGTTGCCGGTGGTTGAGGATGACGGCGTCATGGTCGGTGTCATCTCATCGGACGACGTGCTCGACGTGATCGAGGACGAGGCCACCGAGGACATGGGGCTGCTGGCGGGAACCAGGGAGGAATTGGGCGAAACCTCGCCGATCAAGGTGGCGCGCGCCCGTCTGCCATGGCTGATGGGAGCCCTGCTGGGCCAGGTCGGCTGTGTTTTCCTGATGATGCATTTCAAGGCCGACATTCAGGCCACCGTCGCGTTGACCTTCTTCATTCCCGCCATCATGGCCATGGGGGGCAATACCGGCATCCAGACATCCTCGGTGGTCGTGCGAGGCCTGGCCACCGGCGAAGTGAACGTCTACCACATGGGGCGCTACCTGCTGAAGGAACTCGCCACCGCGCTGTTGACGGGCACTATGGTGGCGGCGGCCCTGTACGTCGTGGCGGACCTGGTCGTGGGCGACCCCGCTCTGGCGCTGGTGCTGACGATATCCATGCTGTCGGTCATCGTCTTTGCGGCCATGGTCGGTACGGCGATTCCGCTCATGCTCCACCGATTCGGCATCGATCCGGCCATCGCCACCGGACCCTTCATCACCACGTCGAACGATCTGCTCGCCATCCTGATCTATCTGGGCATGGCCTCGCTGCTCATCCACTGAAGCGGGGAAGGACGCCGAATAGGTCATCGCCAATCCGGTCGTCTCCAGCCGCGCCGTCGTTCTGCTGACCTTG
>DAOVZQ010000407.1 GCA_030635025.1 bacterium | reverse complement strand
CCGCGGCATGTCCGGCGGCGGTGACCATCACCGCGGCCATGGCCGCCACGATCAGGGCCTTCTCGCCGGTGAAAACGAATCGCAGCACATAGCCGACGGCCAAAAGCTGCACCACAGTGCGCAAGGCCGCGACCAGCAGGCGTTTCTCCAGACCGAGGCGCAGAACGAGGCTGACCGCGCCCGACAGCAACAACAATCCCGCCGCGGCGACCAGATCAAGCCAGGACAACATCGGGGCGGTCTCTGTCATGAGCC
This sequence comes from bacterium, assembly GCA_030635025.1. Taxonomy (GTDB): domain Bacteria; phylum Krumholzibacteriota; class Krumholzibacteriia; order LZORAL124-64-63; family LZORAL124-64-63; genus JAHIYU01. The sequence goes on along the minus strand of DAOVZQ010000407.1, from coordinate 3,083 downwards.
GCCTCCCGCGTAGGGCGACAGGTCGATCACGCGGTCGCACCAGCGCTCGGCCTGGATCGGATCATGGGAGACGATCAAGGCGGCGAGGCCCTTGTCTGTGCGGGATCGAATAGCCGCCTCGACCCGTCCGGCCGCATCGGGGTCCAAGGCACTGGTAGGTTCGTCCAGCAACAGGACCCGAGCGTCGAGCAACAGGGCACGCGCCAGGGCGACACGCTGCCGCTCCCCCACAGACAGCACGCCGGCCGTCTTGTCGAAGGCGGGCGGATCATCGAAAAACTCGGACAGGGTGGCATGGGCCTTGGCTGAGTCGAACGTCATCGCGCTGCAGGACCGAAACGTAAAGGGCCGTTCCAACGCCGCGCCGACTGTACCGGCCGGCAACAACGGCTCCTGCGCCACCAGTGAAACCGCACGACGAAAGCAGGGCCAACCCATCTCGTCACCATCGCGACCATCGAGAGTCACGGTACCCACGGCCGAATCATCCAGCCCGCAGACCACGCGCAACAACGACGTCTTTCCACAGCCCGAAGGCCCGCGCAAGCCTACAATTTCACCGGCATGTAAATCGAGATCCAGCCCCGACAGCAACACATCTTCACCGGGTGAAACGGCCAGGCCGCGACAGCTCAGCAGGGGCGCGTCGTTCATGATGTTTCGGCGAGAAGCGCATCGTGCAGCGCACGCAACTTGCGCACGTCTTCCCAGGTATCTCGTTTCCAGTGGGGATTGCGCAGCAGGGCGGCGGGGTGATAGGTGGCCATCACGGGGATGCCTTCGTAGATGTGTACCTTTTTGCGCAGGTTGCCCAGGCTGTCGCGGGTGCCCAGCAGGGTCATGGCTGCATGGCGGCCTAGGCAGCAGATCACCTTGGGCTCGAGGATCGCCAGTTGCTGCTTTAGATACGGTTCGCAGGCCTGCACCTCGTCGCGCTCGGGGTCGCGGTTCTTCGGTGGCCGGGACTTGATGGTTGTGCAGATGTAGATGTCGTCCCGCTCGAAACCGATGGCCTTCAATATGTCAGTGAGCAGTTTCCCGGCGCGGCCCACGAACGGTTCGCCCTGCTCGTCCTCGTTGCGGCCGGGCGCTTCGCCGATGAAAACCAGGCCCGCATCGGGATTACCCACGCCGAAAACGGTCTGGTTGCGGGTCGAGTGGAGCTTGCAGTCTTCACAGCTTGAAATCTGTTCGGCCAAAGCCGCGAGCGTCGTCGCCTTGGCCTCCGGAGTGAGCGGCTCGACCGTCTCTTCCGGCTCGGAGAAGATGTCGGCCTGGTCGGACTCGACTGGTGTTTGCCGGTGCTGCTCGATCTGGTTGATCGTCTCGCGGACGAAGGCGTCGCAGGCCATTTGAAACTCCAGGTCCTTGGGTTTGTCGGCTGGGGGTTTGGGGGCAACGGGTTCTGCGGGCACCGGCTCGATCGGGGCATCCGTCGCGACCGGCACCTCAGGCGCGGGGACCGGTGCGGTGGGAGCGACCGTTGACGGGCTCGGATCATCGACCGGCCCCTCGTCCAGGTACCACTCCATCCCGGCTTCCTGCTGTTGCGTCAGATAAGTGTGAAGATCGCGGGCGATGCGCTTCAGGCTGTCGCCGCTCATGCGTCGTCCTTGTCGCGGGCCATGTACGGCACGAGACGGGACAGAAGCTCGTTGGCCAGATCGTCCTTGCCGGCCGGGTCGCTCTTCCATATCACGCCGTCGGGGCCGATGAGCGTGATCTGATGCTTGCCCTCGCCGAAGGTGCCGTTGGTGACGGGGTCGTTGGCCACGATGAAATCCATGCCCTTGGCGCTCAATTTCTCGGTGGCGCGAATTTCGAGATCCTCGGTCTCCAGGGCGAAGCCGATCACGGTCACGTCGGGATGGATCTCGCGATCGACCACATCGGCCAGGATGTCGATGGTGCGGGTCATGGGTACGTTCCACGAGGTGCCGAGGGATTCCTTCTTGAGCTTGCCCTCGCTGACCGTCTCAGGCGTGAAGTCGGCGACGGCGGCGCTCATGATCAGGGCGTCGGCCTTGTTCAGGTGCTTCGCGACGGCCGCGGCCATGTCGGCGGCGGTCTGCACCGGAATCAGGCGGCCCAGCGCGGCGGGCGCGGGAACAGAAAGCGGTCCGTGAATCAGGGTCACGTCGGCGCCGAGCGAGGCGGCCCTGCGCGCCAGGGCCACGCCCATGGCACCGGTCGACCGGTTACTCAGGTAGCGGATAGCATCAAGGGGTTCGCGGGTCGGACCGGCGGTCACAAGCACACTCCGGCCGGACAGGGGTTGGTCGTCGACGTCCCGGGCAGCGGCGCCCCCGGCCACAGCGATCACGCGGTCGAGGATCTCCTCGGGCTCGGCCATGCGTCCGTCGGCCTCGATGCCGCAGGCCAGCCAGCCGCTGCCGGGCTCCACCACATGGGCGCCGCGATCGCGCAGGGTTTGAAGATTGGCCTGCACAGCGGGATTGCGCCACATGCCGTCGTTCATCGCCGGCGCCAGGACCAGTTCGCGCTCGAAGGCCAGCAGGAGCGTTGTAACGATGTCGTCGCCGATACCGTTGGCGGCTTTGCCCAGCAGATTGGCCGTGGCCGGCGCGACAACCGCCACATCGGCCCAGCGGGCCAGGTTCACGTGATCCAGCGGATCCGTGTCGCCCTCACCCCACAGGTCGGTGGCCACGCCGTGGCCGCTGAGCGAACGGAAGGTGACGTGTCCGACGAAGCGTTGGGCCGACCGGGTCATCGCCACGCGCACGGAAAAACCCGCCCGTGACAACAGGCGGGTCAAATGACACGACTTGTAGGCGGCGATGCCTCCGGTGACCAGCAGCAGGACGTTGGCCCGCGACATGATCTACTCCTCTTCCTGTTCCTCCAGGAGCTCGGCGGCACGCTTGCGCTGATCGTAATACTCAACCTTGCCGTCGATAAAGCGCTGGATGGCGATCGTCGTCAACTTGCCCGGCAGTACGATACCCACGCTACGGGCCCGGTCGTTCAGGCGGCGGCTTTCCAGCGCCATGACCTTGATGGCCTCGAATTTGTTATGAATCTTGTCGGTCACATCCCTGCGGCGGATGTAGGTCATCGGG
>DAOVZQ010000140.1 GCA_030635025.1 bacterium | reverse complement strand
GGTTCAAGGAGATCGGGACCATCGCCGCCATCGGGACGCCGCCAGTCAAGAGCCTCAGCCTCTTTCTCATCGAGGGACTCAGTCTCGGAGTGCTGGGAGCGGTCACAGGTTCGGTCTTGTCGGTGGTGACGATCCTCGTGCTGCAGTCCAATCCCTTGAGCTTCGATTTCGGTCGGCAGAAGGGTTTGCTGTTGTCGCCCGTCGTCGATACCAATGAGATCCTGATCGTTTCCCTGCTGGTCATCGCCATATCGACCCTGGCGAGCCTGCAACCGGCCTTCAAGGCCTCGCGCATGGAGCCGGTCACGGCCATGCGACAGGTCTAGAAAAGGATATGAAGATGACGTACGTACGCACCGGTGTAATAACGATTCTGACCTTGCTGGTCGTCATGACCGGCGTATCGATGCCGGCCCGGGCTCTCGATGGGGACGCGATCCTCCTGCAGGTGGACCGCAACCTGAATCCCGAGTCCTACGAGATGTATCGCAAGCTCATCAACATCGAGCCCGACGGGAGCAAGCGGGAGTTCGTTCTCTACACCATCAAGAAGGGCCAGGACAAGATGGTGGCCCTGTTCCTGGCGCCCGCCAGCGAGAAAGGCCGGTCCACGCTCCGTCTTGAGGACAACATGTGGCTCTACCTGCCCAACGTGGGCAAGCCCCTGCGGATCACCAGTCTCCAGTCCATCGTCGGCGGGGTCTTCAACAACTCGGACATATTACGCCTGGACTACACCAGCGAGTATGATGTCGAGTCCATCACCGAACAGGACGATCGGTTCCATTTGAACCTCAAGGCCAAGTCCAACACGGTGGCCTACGATCATCTGGAGATGGAAGTGGACAAGGAGACCGTCATTCCCACGGAGATCCGGTGTTACGCTTCGTCCGGAATTCTCATCAAGACCCTGCACTACAGCAAGGTAAAGGATTTCGGCAATGGTCTGGTGCGCCCGAGCATGCTGGAAACCGACAGTCCCCTGCAGAAGGGATACCGTTCGGTCATGCTCTTCGACGGAATCACGCCCCGTGAATTCAGCGACGAAACCTTCACCCTGAGTTTCCTGCCCAAGGTGGAAGAGTTACGGTGAGGCATATTACCGGTTCGTGGTCTGCCCTTTGTGGTCTCCTCGTGGCTGTCCTATGCATGGCTTATAGCCCCGTTCAGGCCCAGGACGACGAGTTCTCCTTTGATTTTGCGGACTTCGCCAAGTCTCCCTGGACGTTGGACGGGTATCTTCAGGGCACCCTGGATTACCTGGCTCTGGATGGCGACTCGCCGTTCTACGACCTGGCTTATCTGGACAAGGACGACGAGTCGAATCGACTACAGGGTGGGGCGGAATTGCAGATGGGGCTCACCTTTCAGGAGGGTCCCATAACGCTTTTCGGTCTGGGCAAGGTGGAGCAGGTCCACGACGGCGCGGTTTGGGATGAGAACGCCCTTTTGTATGAAGGGCGAGCGTCCTGGCAAATCAATCCCAATGTGTTCGTGACCGCGGGAAAGGTTCTGCCCCGGTGGGGCAAGGGCTACGCCTGGAACCCGACGAACTTTGTGGGCCGGGCCAAGAATCCGTCGGATCCCGACCTCTCGCTCGAAGGTCATTGGATCGGACAGATCGATCTGGTCAAGAGCTTCGGCGGTGCGCTCAAGAACACGGCTTTGACTTGTCTGGTCCTGCCGGTTTCGGAGGATATCAACGATGAGTTCGGGAGCGCGGATCATGTCAATGTCGCGGGAAAACTCTACGTCCTTTTTCATGATACCGACATCGACCTGACGGCCCTCTCCTCGGGAAGCCTCCCGCCTCGTTATGGGCTGACGCTGTCGCGGAACCTGACGGCCAACTTCGAGATCCATGGTGAGGCCGCCCATTTCCAGGATCACTCCAGGACCATAGTGGGGCGGGACGGCACGATCACGGCCGATACCGATGACGTGCGCAGCTATCTGGCGGGAATCCGCTATCTGGCCCCCACGAACACCACGTTTATCGTAGAGTATTATTACAACGGGCAGGGATTCACGAGCGATGAGACCCGGGACATGTTCGCCCATCTGTCGGACCTGGATGATCAGCAGCTCGCTGCAATCCGTCCTCGAATATCCGGCTACCAGCTGCCCAACTTCATGAGAAGCTACCTCTACTTCAAGGCCTCGCAGAAGGAGCCTTTCGGATGGCTCTATGTCACGCCGTCCCTGTACTCGATCGTCAACGTGGATGACGGGTCTTTCAACCTGATACCGGAGGCCGTCTACACCGGCTTCGAGAACCTGGAATTACGGATGAGGACGAGCCTTCTCTTTGGAGGGTCAGGCACCGAGTACGGCGAGAAGGTCAACGACTGGAAGCTGGAGTTTCGGGGCCGATACTACTTTTGATTGCCAGGCCCTGTCCCTGAGTACATTTTACCGTCGATCCCCGGCCATTCAACACAAGACCATGGAGCGATGGATTGATGTCCAGAACACTGATGTTGGTATGCCTCTGGGTTTGTTTAGCCCCGGTCACGCTCCCCGTTCAAGCGCAGTCGGTCGATGATTTCGTGGCCGATGCCCAGCGTGAAATGGATGCCTGGAACCACGAAAACGCCATCGAAGCCTGCGATCGGGCCTTGGCGCTGGATGGCGACCATTCGAGGGCGCTCTTTCTCCGCGCCATGGCCAAGCGGGAGACCGGCGATCGCGAGGGGGCCCTGCTGGACCTCGATCATGTTATCGAACTGGTGCCCGATTCGCCGGAATATTTCTATGAGCGGGGAACGCTGAAGTACTACGTGCAGGACTATCGCGGCGCCGTGGTCGACTTCGACGCCTTCCTTGAATTGGTGCCGGACTCGGAGTTCATCCTGCAGTTGAGCGGCGAATCCAAGATGCAATTGCAGGACTACGCCGGTGCCGTGGCCGACTATTCCCGCGCTCTCGAATTGGATCCCCAAAATCCCGAGGTTCACTACCTGCGCGCGTATGCACAAATGGAGCGTGAGGATTACGAGGGCGCGATCCGTGACTTCACCGCCGTCATGGATATTCCGCCTCGAGGTGGGATGGAGATCGACCGGAGCGATATGGCCCTGGTCCGCCGGGCCGAGGTCAAGCGCCGGGCCGGTGACTTTCCTGGCGCCCAAGCCGATTGTGACCGGGCTCTCGAACGGAATGACGGCGAACTGGAGGCCCGCTTTATCCGGGCCCTGGTTCGGGTCGAACTGGAGCGGTTCGATGAGGCGATCGGGGATCTCGATATCGTGATCGACCGATACCCCCTGCCCGAGGTGTACCAGGCCCGAGGGAAAGCCAGGCAGGGACTCGGTGACGCCGAGGGCGCCGCCCTGGACTTTCAGCGGGCGGAGGAGATGAGGCAGCAGAGGCCTTGATCCGTCACCAAGCCGTACTTACTCCCGCACTCAACGCCTGCTCGCCCAGTCCCGCCCATTCGGCGAAGACTCCTACAGGGCCGACACGACCGGCGGCGCCCAGGGCAAACTGGTAGTGGTGGATGTCGGTTCCGACCACATCGTCGCCGTTCAATTCCCATTGCACCGGTCCGCCGAAAACACGGGCCGCGACGTACGGGAAGGTGCCGCCCGGAGCAAACCAGCCGGCGCGGACGCCGAGGCGGGCGTCGGTGGCGAAATAGCTGGTCAGACTGTCGGTGCCGGGGGCCGTGGTTTTTGCCCATGTCGCGCCGACGAACAAGGACAGGTCCACGATGGGAGCGGCTCCGTCGCCTTGTCTCACACGATAATCCAGACCGACAGCGACCAGTCCGCCCGGCTCCATGTCATGGATGGCGCCGGCTTCGGTGAGCAGTGAACCGTCGAGGACGACCCCGACGGCGGCGTGAACCGTTCGGCGATCGTCGATCACCCAGGCGCCCGAGAGCATGACCGTATCCATCTCGAGATCCAGCTCCTGGTCACCGTCGAAGCGCAGCGTTGTCTCGAGCCGACCCAAGCCGAGGCCGAGCTGCCTGTCGTTTTCGTCGACTTGCGACCCGTAGCAAGAGGGGGGCGGACCGCCCGGCGGGGAGATGCCTCAGGCGTCGGCGGTCGATGCGGAAACCAGCCAGACCAGGAGTGTCGAGCCGATCAGCAGCTTTGTGTTGCTCAAGAGCGTTCGCATATGGGGTACGTCTTCCGTTTCGTGACACGCCGGGTCAAAGGGATAGGCTCATCGTCCGTACGTTTCATGGTCCAATAAACACGACAAGGCACAGATCCGCTTCTCAACCGAAGAACTCATGCAACCTCGCATGAAGATCCGGATGCTTGCGCTTCAAGGCCTTCGGCCTGACGAAGTAGTTCTCCGTCACCACCGCGAAAACCTCGGCCGGATCGTCTGCGCCGTAGGCGTCGAGCAGGGTGTGCCGTTGTCGATCGACATCCCGGCAGTGTCGATCGTATTCCCGACTGAACGTTTCGGCCCAGGCCGCAGGATCGACCCCGTCGTGCAATCGCGGCATGCCGTCGGCCTCGCCCGTTTCCAGGTCGAGTTGATGCGCGAACTCGTGCAGGACCACGTTGTAACCGTCGCGCAGGCCGGAAGCGGCATGCAGGACGTCGTCCCAGGCCAGGATCACCGCGCCTGAGCCCCAGGCCTCGCCGTCTAGGGGATCATCGTATTCCGCGATCACGCCGTCGTCGTATTCCTCGACCATGCGCGGCACGAAGGTCGTGGGGTAGATCAGCACCGACTGCAGACGGGGATAGAAGTCGGTGTCGCGGCCGAGCAACAGCAGACAGGCCTGGGCGGCGATGGTCACACGCATTTCATCGGTCGACTCGAGACCGTTGCAGCCCTCGAAATTCTTCTCGGCCACGAAGACCTGTACGAGGTCTTCCAGTTCATGGCGCCGGTCGTCGGGCAGTTCGGCGCAGAGGGGCGCGTTGCGCGAGATGTGATCGCGCCAGGTGTCGGGGAACGGGCGTGTGCGCAGCTTTTGGCGGCGGCGGTTTTTGAAGAAGTCGAACATGGAGAGCAGTCTACGTGAGGGAGTGCGTCAGGGCGACATGATCTTGTCGAAAACGGCCGAAAAGTACCATCGTGATACAAAGTGGTACGGGCCGGGACGGACGCCCCGGCCCGTTGGGGTTCAGGCCAGGATGCCCGCGTACAGCTGGGTGCTTTCTTCCTCGTCGCTCGACTTGAACATGTCCAGCAACTGTTGGAGGAGGTCGGTTTCGGACGAGGCTTTCGTCATCTGCCCTTGGCCTCCATGCTGGGGGCCGCCAGGCGGTGGGCCCTGCGGCCGGCCGGCGGCGAATTCATCGAGGCTTAGCGCCCCGTCGCCGTCGCTGTCCATCTTCGACATCATATCGTCGGCGGACTGGCCCTTGGAACCCATCTTCGCCGACATGCGGTCGATCATCGACTGCAGTTCCGACTGGTCCAGGGATCCCGAGGCGTCGGCGTCGAGCCTGGCGAACATGTCTTCGGGTGAGGGCCTCTGGCCCGGCGGCTTCATGGCGGACATGCCTTGTGGTGAACTTCCGATCGAGGATATCAAGAGCAACCTCCCGGGTTGTTTCCGACGCTCGGCGCCGGCTCTGTAGCGACTTCGGACCGATACGCCTTGTGCGTATCGGCGTGTCGCGGTTGTCGACGTGTTGCAACCGTCGTTCCCGGGTATGTCGCTGTTGTGTATCAGAGACTCGGTGTGATCAGCATGTAGCCCAGACCTCGGACCGTTTTGATGAAGCGGGGGCGCCGGGCGTCGTCGCCGAGTTTGCGGCGCAGGCGCACCATGCCCAGGTCGATGGAACGGTCGCGGCTGTCGTAGGGCAGGCCCCGCATCTCGCGTTTGATGGTGTCGCGGCTCAGGCTCGAGCCCTGATGACGGATCAGCAGCAGCAACAGATCGAATTCCGTGTCGGTCAGGTCCAGGGGCTGGCCCGCCAGCTTCGCCTCTCGGCTGCCCTCGATCACTTCCAGGGCGCCCACGGCATAACGACCCGCAAAGCGGGGGAGGGGACGTCCCAGCGCATGGAGTTGAGCCGCCAGGCGGCGGTCGCTGACCGGCTTCACGAGGGCCGTGTCGGCGCCCATCTCCAGGGCGATGACCAGGTCCAACTCGGTCGCGGTTTCGAAGAGCACACAGATCCGGTACTCGGGATGAGCGTTGCGCAAGTCTCGGCACCAGGAGAGGGCGCCGGCGCTGTTGGTGTCGATGATCAACAGGATCATCGGACTCTTTTCGAGAACGGATTGATCGGGTTGTGTGAGGATGCGGAGTACCATCTCGACATTGCATCCGTATTCTTCCAGACCGGCCCGCAGGGATTCCCCCGATTCGGTCCGATCGACTACGAGGGTCATGTCCACTTGGCGCATTCGCATCTCCGGTGTTGTGGTGGCGTGAAGTGTCTTCACAGCGGACACAACGCAGAAGGCACGTCGTTCCTACGCTGGACTTGAGATTCGATTCTCGGTAGATTTATGAAAATCACCGCCACCCCTGGTTGTTCTTTCGGAATCATATGGAGGGATGCCTATGCGTGCGCTCGTCCTGGTCGCCGTATTCTTGTCGATCCTGGGATTGCTGGTCGGTTGCGACGGCGATCCCGCCGGTTTGCCCGCCGACCAGGTTTCGGGTCGGGTCCTCATGCTCGACGGTACGGCCTCGCCCATTGGATCGACCGTCTACCTGGTCCACAGCTATCTGTGGTGGGGACCGTTCTTCGCCGTGGCAGACTCCACGTACACCGGGCCCAACGGGTGGTTCACGTTCACGGATCTCGGGGCGCCAAGCGGGTACCGTGTGGTGGCAGGTCGCTACGGATCCGGCGGCCCGTCGGTTTGGTCCCACATTACGCCCCTGTCCGAATGGTTCCAGGTGCCGGCGGATG